>DAOPUP010000195.1:2546-5090 GCA_035350655.1 Acidovorax sp.
AGAGACCCAGGCTGAACCGGCCGGTTTGTGACGTACCATCGCCCCGAGTGGTCCCATCCCGAGACCCACACAGGAGGACCTATGGCCAAAGGACAAATGCACAACAACAAGATGGCAAAAAAGCCGAAGAAAGACACATCGCCCCCGAAGGAAGGCCACGGCTCTGACCGCCCCATGCCGCCCATGACGACGGTGATCCCACGCGGCAAGGACAAGAACAAATAAGCAGCCACTGCAAATGCTATTCATGAAATAGCATTCGAGACAAGAAAACAGAAGGCTTGCATTGGTTTTCAACCGCAACCAGCACCCTTCTGTCATCCACGCAGGCTCAAGCACCCCGAAGGCCCGGCCCATCGCACACCACCCTGACGCTGTGACATCCGCCCATGCCACCCGCCACTGACCTTGCCCACGCCAGCCCGGCGCGCGCCGCCACCCCACTGTGGCGTCTGGCCATTCGCAGCCTTGCGACCCCCTTGCTCATGTCCGCCATCTGCTAGCTGGGCGCGGGGGTGAACTACCTGTTGTTCCACACGCTGGCCGAACTGTTCTCCATCGTGATTGCCATGGTCGCGATCGTGGTGGTCACCACAGCGCAGCGCTTCACGCACAACCATTTCGCGGTGTACATCGCCGTGGCCATTGGCTGGTGCGGGGGGCTTGATCTTTTGCACATGCTCGTGTTCAAGGGCATGCATCTGCTGCCCGGCGACAGCGCCAACCCGGCCACCCAGCTGTGGGTGGCGGCACGGTTCATACAGGCGGTGGCGCTGGTCACGGCGCCGCTGCTGCTGCACCACCGCATACGCCCGCTGCAGGCGCATGCGGGCTTTGGCATGGTGGCATTGGTGTCCGTGGCGCTGATCACCACCGGACTCTTTCCCACCGCCTACGTGGACGGCCAGGGCCTGACGGCGTTCAAGATTTACACCGAATACCTCATCATCGGCTTGTTCGTCTGTGCGCTGGCCCTTGTGTGGCGCCGGCGAGCCCTGATGTCCACGCGCCTGCTGGCCAACCTGATGGTCGCCGTGGTGTTCATGGTGGCATCGGAACTGGCTTTCACCCGCTATGTGAGCGTCTATGCGCAGGCCAACCTGATCGGGCATCTGCTCAAGATCTTCGCCTATTGGTACGTTTACCTGGCGCTGGTGCACAGTACCCTGCGCGAACCCTTCAGCATGCTCGAGCGTGCCGCCAGCACCTATGACGCCGTACCCGACCCCACGCTGATCGTGACGGCCGACGGCACCATCCGGCAGGCCAACGCGGCTGCGGCCCTGTATGCAGGCCGGGCGGCAGAACAGCTGGTGGGCCAGTCAAGCCATGCGCTGTTCCATGACCCGGAGCTCAGCCCCACCCACTGCCCGGTGTGCCAGGCCCAGCGCCAGGCCAGCGCGGCCTTCAAGATGGAAATCGCGTACCGCAGTGGCCCGCAGAAACTGCGCGCCGTCGAATGCAGCGTGGCGCCGTTCCAGGACCACGGCGCGCAGAAAGCCTTTGTGCAGGTGGTGCGCGACATCACCGAGCGCCGAAACCTGGAAGCCGAGCGCGAGGCCCTGGTGCAGGCGCTGGGCGAACGCATCAAAGAGCTCAGCTGCATGCACGCCATCGCGCAGCTGGTCGAAACACCGGGCCTGCAGCTTGCGCCATTGCTGCAAGGCGTGACCGACCGGCTGCCGCCGGGGTTCGTGCTGCCCGAGCAGGTGCAGGTGGCCATCACGGGCAACTGGGGGCATTTCGGTGCCCAGCCTCCCGAGCCCAGGCCCGCGCAGTGGCTGGAACGCGCCATCTGCGTGCACGGCACCCGCCACGCCGGTCTGCAGGCCTGGTACCCGAGCGCAGCCAGTGCGGCGGGTGCGGCTTTCCTGCCTGAAGAACAGGCGCTGCTCGACAGCGTGGTGCAGCAGGTCGGCAGCACCATCGAGCGCATGCAGGCCACGGAAAAGACCCAGCGCCTGTCCAACCTCTACGAGATGCTCAGCGCCACCAACCACGCCGTGGTGCACAGCCGCGACCAGGAAACCCTGCTGGCCCGCCTCTACGACGCGCTGATCGCCCACGGCATGTTCCCGGTCATGTTCATCGCGCTCACGGAAACCAACGGGTTTCCGCTGTGCGCCCACCGCACGCATGGCATCGCAGCCGAGCGCCTGCCCTTGCTGACGCAGGCACTGGAAAACCCGAAAAGCCCCTTGTACCCGCTGCTGCCGAACCTGGAGAAAGGGGCGATCCATCTGCAAGCCATTGGCACGGCTTTGGCTGCCAACACCGACCCCTGGCTGGTCTTTCTGAACGAAGAGGGCATCCAGGAACGCGCCCTGATGCCCCTGGTGTGCGAAGGCCGGTTGCTGGGGGTTGCCGGCCTCTACACACGCGGACTCACCACGTTCGATGCCGACGAGATGCGCCTGCTCACCGAGATGGCCTCGGACCTGTCCTTCGCCCTCAGCACCCTGGCGAGCAAGAAACGCCTGACCCAGGCCGAGCAGAGGGTGCAACTCTCAGAGCACCGGTTCAGCGAAGTGTTCGACGCCAGGG
>DAOPUP010000196.1:0-5089 GCA_035350655.1 Acidovorax sp.
GCAGACCGCCGCCGTACAGCAGCTCGACCATGGCGGTATCGCGCGCCTCCAGCCAAGGATCGGCTCCGCTGCGGTCGAACTCGGCCAGGCGCACGGCGTCGTCCACCACCAGCGCCTTGGGCAGGGGCTTGGGGGCCTTGGGCGCGCGCACATCCTGCACCGGGTTGTGTGCCACCAGGCCCTGCCGCCCGGCCCAGGTGAAAAAGCCGCGCCAACCCGACAGGATGAGCGCAATGCCCCGCCCGCTGCGCCCGCCGCTGTGCATCTGCGCCACGAAACGGCGGATATGCGCGCTCGTGAGCTGCAGCAGCGGCAGCTTCACGCCCGCGGCAAACTGCGCGAGCTTTTCGAGGTCGAGCGTATAGAGAGCGAGCGTGCGCGCGGCCAGCCGCTTTTCAAAACGCACATGGTCCAGATAGCGCAGCGCCATCGGATCAGGCACAGCCACCGCCTGGCCGGGAGGCGCGGGGATTTCCGCCATGAATTGGAACCCGGCCAGTGCCTGGGAGTGCCGTGTCAGCGCAGACGCATCAGCGCCGCGCTGGCCAGTTCGGCCATGCGCGACAGGAAGTCGGTGGCCATGGTGGCGTCAAAGCGCTGCGGATCGGGCGAGCCCAGCACCAACAGGCCAAATGCCGGCGTGGCGCTATCGATGGCGCCTTCGCGCAGCGGAAGCAAGGCCAGCGACTGGGCCGCTGCGCCACTCTCCTGCGCCAGCCAGGCCGCAGGCTCGAAACCCAGGTTGGGGCCGCAGAACGGCATGGTCAGCGAGCTGGCAAAGGCCCGGGCGTCATCGCTGGCGCCCTGGGTGAAGTCAGCGTCGATATAGGCCCCTGCCACACCCCACACCCGCACGGCGGCCTGCGGCACATCGAACAGGGTGCGCAGGCCGTCCACCACGGCCTGGGGCAGATCCATCGGGTCGCGCACCTGCAGCAGGGCGCCGCTCCAGTGGTGCACCTTGGCGGCGATGGCCTCGTTCTCGTGGCTGTGGCGCACCATTTCCATGATGCGCTGCTCCAACCCCTTGATCTTCTCGCGCAGCATTTCGGCCTGGCGCTCCTGCAGGCTCACGGCGCGGGCGCCATGCGGACTGGTGATCTGCACCGTGGCCAGCACCTCGGCGTGGCGCTCGAAAAATCCGGGCGTCTGGATGAGGAACTGGGCGATGTCGTCTTCGGTGATCGGCGAGATGGGGGAGCTGGTGGTCATGGGGCGTCAGGGAGTTCGATCTGGCCGTCAAAAACAGAGGTGGCCGGACCGGTCATGAAAACAGAGTCGGCCTCCTGGCCGCTCCAGGCAATGGTGAGCAGGCCGCCGCGGGTCTGCACGTCCACGCGCGCATCGAGCAGCCCCAGGCGAATGCCCGCCGCCACGGCGGCGCAGGCGCCAGAACCGCAGGCCAGGGTCTCGCCCGCGCCGCGCTCGAACACGCGCAGGCGCACATGGCTGCGGTCCACAATCTGCAGATAACCCGCGTTCACCCGCCGCGGAAAGCGCGGGTGCGATTCGATCAGCGGGCCGGTCTGCGCCACGGGTGCGGTGTCCACATCCTCCACCAGCTGCACGGCGTGCGGATTGCCCATGGATACAACGACTATCAAAACAGGAGCATCAAACGCTTTATCTTCAATGGCTAGCGGCCATTTTTGGCCCAACCCCTGCGCCACCGGCGTGAGGCCGGATGCATCAAAGGGCACCCGCGCCGCATCGAACTCCGGGCGCCCCATGTCGACCGTCACGCGGCCGTCGGGCGTGAGCTGGGGGGCAATCACACCGGCCAGCGTCTGCACGCGGATGCGGTCCTTGGTGGTCAGGCCCTTGTCGTGCACATAGCGCGCAAAGCAGCGGGCGCCGTTGCCGCATTGCTCCACCTCGCCGCCATCGGCGTTGTGGATCACGTATTCGAAATCGATGCCCTCGCCGGGCGAGGGCCGCACGGTGAGGATCTGGTCGGCGCCCACGCCGAAATGGCGGTCGGCCAGCAGGCGGTAGTGCGCCGGTGTCAGACCCAGGCGGCCCCGGGTTTCGTCGAGCACGACGAAATCGTTGCCCGCGCCCTGCATTTTGGTGAAGCGAATCTTCATGGCCTCGATTATCGTCGGTGGGCTGCATTCCCCGCCCACCTCGACAAGGATTCCCATGCCCGGTCTTTCCGACTTTCCCGTCACGCGCAAATGGCCTGCCCTGCACCCTGATCGCCTGCAGCTGTATTCGGTGCCCACGCCCAATGGCGTGAAGGTGTCGATTGCGCTCGAAGAACTGGGCCTGCCCTACGAGCCCCATCTGGTGCGCTTCGACACCCAGGATCAGCTTTCGCCCGAGTTCCTCTCGCTCAATCCCAACCACAAGATTCCCGCCATCCTCGACCCCAACGGCCCGGGTGGCCAGCCGCTGGCGCTGTTCGAATCGGGCGCCATCCTGCTGTACCTGGCCGACAAAACCGGCCGCCTGCTCCCGCGCGAAGCGGCGGCGCGCTATGAGGCCATCCAGTGGCTCATGTTCCAGATGGGCGGCGTGGGCCCGATGTTTGGCCAGCTCGGGTTTTTCCACAAATTCGCCGGCAAGGACTACGAGGACAAGCGCCCGCTGGGCCGCTATGTGGCCGAATCCAAGCGCCTGCTGGGCGTACTCAACCAGCGCCTGACCGGCCGCGAATGGATCATGGGCGATGAGTACACCATCGCCGACATTGCCATCCTGCCCTGGGTGCGCAACCTGATCGGCTTTTATGGCGCAGGTGACCTGGTGGAGTTTGGCCAGTTCAAAGAGCTGCAGCGCGTGCTCGACGCCTTCGTGGCCCGCCCGGCGGTGGCCAGGGGCCTGAACATTCCGGCGCGCACCTGAGCGCGCAAGCCGGCAGGCACGCGAGTGCCGATAATGGCCGGATGCCCCGCACCACCCAACAACTGCACCCCCACCGCGAACCCGTTGCCACCCGCCCGGCGGCCACCGTGCTGCTGCTGCGCGATGCGCAGGGCGGCGGCGGGCTCGAAGTCCTCATGACGCGGCGCTCTGCCCAAGCCAGCTTTGCGCCCGGCGCCTATGTCTTCCCCGGCGGCGGCATCGATGCGCTCGATGCTTCGCCCGAGACGCACGCGGCCGCCGACCGCCGCCCGGCGCAAGACGACCTGCACCTCACGCAGGCCATTGCCGCCATCCGCGAGAGTTTTGAAGAGCTGGGTGTGCTGCTGGCGCGCCATGCCGATGGCCCGCGCAAAGGCGGGATGGCCGACGCGCACGACATCGCCGCCATCGACCGCCACCAGCCCTTTGCCGCGCAGTGCCAGGCCCGTGGCCTGCGCCTGGCGGCCGACAGCGTGTACCTGCTGGCCCACTGGACGGGGGACCGCGACCTGCCCCGGCGCTTCGAGGTGCCGTTTCTCGTGGCCCGCATGCCCGAGGGCCAGACGCCCGTGGCCGACGAGACCGAGCAATTCGAGCCCGTGTGGGTGCGCCCGGCGGATGCGCTGGCGCGGCACGAGGCAGGCCAGTTCTTCATGATCTATCCCACCATCCGCACACTGCAGCGGCTGGCCAAGTTTGTGAGCACCCAGGCCGTTCTGGACGCCGTGGCGCACGAACAGCCTCTGTGGGTGAGCTGCCCGCGCGCCGGCCTGCTCGGCGGCAAGGAAGCGCGCTACATGGAAGACGAAGCGCCGTTTGGCGAGCTGGCGCTGGTGTGCCCCGACGGGCAGATCGTGCACCCGCTGGACTGGCAGACCGAGCGGCCCGTGCCGCTGCTGAAAAACCTGCAGCGCCTCACCGCCCCCAACCCCGGCGTGATGACCGGCCCCGGCACCAACAGCTACCTGGTGGGCGACCCGGCCACGGGCTATATCGCCATCGACCCCGGTCCAGCCGATGCCGAGCATCTGGACAAGCTCTGGCGGGCTGCGGGCGGCGATATCCGCATGATCGTGTGCACACACTCGCACCCCGACCACTCGCCCGGTGCCGCACCGCTGCAGGCGCTGTGCGTGCAGGCGGGCCGCACGGCGCCCCCCATCCTGGGCCTGCCATCGGCCCCCACGGCACGCGCGGCCAGCCATTTCACGCCCGACCGTGCGCTACAAAATAATGAGCTTCTGGTACTTTCAGGACAAGCGCCAGAGGGCCCAATCACCCATACCCTGCAGGTGATCCACACCCCCGGCCATGCCGCCAACCACCTGTGCCTGCTGCTGCAGGAAGACGGTCTGCTGTTCAGCGGCGACCATGTCCTGAACGGCAGCACCACCGTGATCGACCCGCCCGACGGCAACATGGCCGACTACCTCGACTCGCTGGACCTGCTCGATGCGGCGTGCATAGAACACGGCGTGGGGTTCATCCTGCCCGCCCATGGCCATGTGCTGGGAGGGCCGGTGAACGGGGCGCGCAGCGCGATTGCCAAGCTCAAGGCCCACCGCCTGGCGCGCGAAGCCAAGGTGCTGGCCGCCATGCAGGCGCTGCCCGAGGGCAGCATGGAAGACTGGGTGCGCCACGCCTACGACGATGTGCCGCCGCGCCTGTGGCCCGTGGCCCAGCGCTCGCTGCTGGCGCATGTGGAGCGCATCCGCGCCCTGCAGCCCGGGAATAACTGAACACAAGAACAAGAAGCACCGCAATCCATGACCGAAAAGAACCCTGACCCCAGCCACATCCGCCTGGCCAAACGCGTGGCCGAACAACTGAACTGCTCGCGCAGCACGGCCGAGCAGTTCATCGAGGGCGGCTTTGTGAGCGTGGACGGCCAGGTGGTGGAAGCCCCCGGCTCCCGCGTGCGCCCCGGCCAGGCTGTGACGGTGGCGCAGGATGCCAGCCTGCTCGAACTCACGCCCGTGACGCTGCTGCTGCACAAGCCCACCGGTTTCGAAGCCGGGCTGGGCTTGCCTGCCGACCAGGCGGCCCATGCCAGCCGCAGCCAGGGCGCACCGCAGGCCGTCACGCTGCTCAGCGCCGCGTCGCACCTGGCCGAAGACGCCTCGGGCATCCGCGTGCTGCAGCGCCATTTCAAGCAGCTCGAATGCTTCACCCCCCTGCCCACCGAGGCCAGCGGCCTGGTGGTCTACACGCAGGACAAGCGCATCGCGCGCAAGCTGGCCGA
>DAOPUP010000197.1:0-5070 GCA_035350655.1 Acidovorax sp.
CCTGGCGTGACGTTCGATGCCTTGCAGGCCAAGACGGGTGTGACGCTGCTGCACTGACGGTGCGGTGAGTCGTTTTTCAAGACGGGCCCGCGCAAGCGGGCTTTTTCTTGGGCTTGGGCAGCCCGGCCCGGCCCGGCCCGCAATGCTCTTATATTCAGGGATATCCTTTTTGATGTTCCCGCATGACAGATACCATCTCGGCGGCCACTGCAACTGCCCTTGTCCCTGACAGCCCGCACTATCTGCGCGCACTCACCGACATGGCCGACCGGCGCGCGGTGGTCACCCAGGATGCCATCTATACCGACAACGGTATCAAGCTGGTGGAAAAGGGGGCCCGCATCGACAGCCGCCTGTGTGACCGGCTGATGCAGCACAAGCTGCGCGAGCCCGTTGACCAGCATCTGTCGGTCGAGAATGCGGTGGATGTGCCGTCATTGATCGCTGCCGGGCGTGAACTGGCCGCGCAGGACAGCTTGTCTCAGATGCTGGCGCAGGCCCTGGGGTCTGCCGATAAGTTGCTGGCACCCTTGCGCTCACTGCCACTGCCCGGCTCTATTGCCTTCAAGCTCACCCTCATGCGCGATCAGCGGTCTGCGCTTTTCAAGCACAGCCTGCAGATGATGATGGTGGCCTTGTTCCTGGGCTTGAAAAGCGGCCTGAGTGCGCGCGACTGCACGTCGCTGGCCGCTGCCGCGCTGTTGCACGATGCGGGTGTGCTGCACATGGACCCGGTCTGGATGGATCCCCTCAACAAGGTCATGGGGGCGCAGCGCAAGCACCTGGCAGCCCATTCCATCACTTCCATGCTCATGGTCAAGGATGCTGGCGTGTACTCCCGGCAGGTTGAGAAGGCCGTTCTCGAGCACCACGAGCGCATGGATGGCAGCGGCTATCCGCGTGGCCTGCTGGGGGCGGACATCTCACCGATGGGGCAGATCCTGCTGCTGGCCGAGGTGGTGTCGGCCTTCTTCGAGAAATACACCGACATGCCCGCCCAGCGACTGTCCCTGATGCTGCGCCTGAACCACCGCAAATTCCCGGCTGCCCTGGTGGTGCATGTGCTGCCTCTGCTGCGAGACGACATGGCGTCCGAATCTACCCTCATGCCCCTGGGCACCGATGCGCCGGTGCACATCGAAACCCTGGCAGACGCCTTTGCGCAGTGGGAAAAACTCCTGGCGCATTTTTCCCCTACCGCCCGGGAAACGCCGGGCAGTGCCATCGCCTATACCGATGCCCGGCTGAAGGCACTGCAAAAGACGCTTCTCGAGGCCGGATCCCATCCAGAGCAGCAAGGCGATCTGCTCGAACAGTTGCAAGGCGATGCCGCAGGGCTGGCCGAGGTGGCCCTGGTAGGGCGTGAGGCGCTGTGGCAGCTTGAAAGCATCGTCGATTCATGCCACCGCCTCTGGCCCGACCTTTACGATCGCGCCAGCCCGGCCGATGCCGCGGTGGCCGACTGGTGTGACTGGGTGCTGCAGCGGTTGTAGCGCCAATGCGTCCATGTGCAGGCATGCAAGGCCTGCACCAAAGATCATGCAATACTGTATATTTAAACAGTATTGCATGATCTTTTTTTGCCATGTCCTCGCCACGCCTGTCCTTGCGCAACCTGTCTTCCTTGCCTGTCGTGCTGCCTGGTGTCTGGCAGGCCGACCAGATGGGTGCCTGTGTCCAGGCGGTGCAGCCCACCGGCTATGGCGCACTCGATGCCCAGCTGCCGGGTGGTGGCTGGCCGCTGGGGGCGTTGACCGAAGTGCTCCAGCCCTTTGCCGGAGCGCATGAATGGCAGCTGGTGCTGCCGGCATTGGCACAGGCCCTGGCCTGCCGCCAGGGGGCCGTGGTGCTGGTGGCACCGCCCCACGAGCCTTTCATGCCCCTGCTGCAAGCCCAGGGCCTGGTCGCTGCACGGCTGTGCCGGGTGATGGCCGAGGGGGCCAGCGCCGCTTTGTGGGCCAGTGAGCAGGCCTTGCGGTGCCCCGACGTGCTGGCCGTTATGGCCTGGCTGCCCCAGGCGCAACCTGCCGCCCTGCGCCGTTTGCAGCTGGCTGCAGCGCGGCAGGGCACGCTGGCATGGGTGTTCCGCCCGGTCAGTGCCAGCCAGCAAGCCTCGCCCGCGCTGCTGCGTCTGCAGGTGGACGGTGCGCAGACCATGCAGGTGCGCATTCTCAAGCGCCGCGGGCCGCCCCTGCCGCAGCCGATTGAACTGCCGGGCTGTCACCCGCAGCTGGCGCAGGTGCTGGCCACCCAGGCTGCGCGCCGCCTGGTCGCGCAGGCCACCGGCCCGACCACGCCTTTGCCCACCGCGGTGACGCAATCCGAAGGGAGGGGGCATGCACTGGATCGCCTGGCCCTTGCCGCTGGATGACGCGGTTGCCTCGGCGGCATGCGCCGGCCTTGCCGCAGCGCCTGCCGCCCCCGCACCTGCGGTGGGTTGGTGGGCCCTGCGTTTCACCCCGCGCGTCATGCAGGTGGACGAAGCCTTGCTCATGGAGGTGTCGTGCGTCGAGCGCCTGTGGGGCGGGCGCGCGGCCTTGCTCGAGCAACTGCAGCGCGCCTGTCCGAGGGGGCCGGGCGACGCTGCGGTGGTGTGGGCCAGCGGCGCCACGGCCTTCATCGCGCTGGCTTTGCTGCGCCTGGCCCTGGCCGGGAAGGCGCCACCGCCCGCTGCGCGGTTGCCCCAGGCGCTGCCCCTGCAGCTGCTGAGCCCTTTGCGGCCCCATGTGGCCAGCCTGGAACGCATGGGCTGCCGCACCTGGGGAGATCTGCAGGCTTTGCCGCGGGCGGGCGTGGCCAGGCGTTTTGGCGCTGCGGTGCTGCGGGCGCTGGACCAGGCGCTGGGTCTGTCGCCGCAGCCCCATGCCTGGCTGACCTTGCCCGAGCGCTTTGACCTGTCGGTCGAACTGCCGGCGCTGGCCACCTCGGCCGACGCCCTGCTCTGGAGCGCCAACCGCCTGCTGGCTGCCCTGCAGGCCTGGTTGCAGGCGCGCCAGCAGGGCGTGCTGGCGCTGGAGTTTGGCTGGCGCCACGACCTGCGCCGCATCGATGGCGTGCATTTGCCTGCCGGGCAGGCCCTGCAGGTGCGCACCGCCCGGCCCCTGCAGGACCTGGCCCACCTGCGGCGCCTGCTGGCTGAAAACCTGGCCCGCACGACCCTGGCAGCACCGGCCAACCAGATCAGGCTGCGCGCGCTGGAAACCGCAGCCCAGCCCCATTGCAGCGCCAGCCTGCTACCCCCGGGCGTGGGGGCGGAAATGGCTTCGGGCGATGGGCCGGGCGATGGGCCGGGCGCTGGGCCGGGCGCTGGGCAGGGCGCTGGGCAGGGCGAGGCGCTGCACCAGCTGCTCGAGCGGCTGTCGGCCCGGCTCGGCCCGCAGCAGGTGCAGGGTCCGGTGGCGCACGCCGATCACCGCCCCGAATGCATGCAGCAGTGGCGGCCCGCCGCGCAGGCGCTGGCGGGCGCAATGCCTGCCGCGCCAGCGCAGCGCGTACCCAGCCACGCCGCCCTGTGGCCGGCCTGGCTGCTGCGGCCGCCGCGGCGCCTGGCCGAGCAAGGCAGTCGCCCTTGCTACCAGGGTCTGCTGCGGCTGCTGGCCGGACCGCAGCGCCTGGAGGCGGGCTGGTGGCCGGAAGCGCCGGGAACCGATGGTGTGCAGGGGGGGCAAGGCGCAACGGCCCCAGAGATTCCTGCCCGGGCGGCGCCCGCATTGCGCGATTATTTTGTGGCCCACAACGATGCCGTGGGCCTGGTCTGGGTGTTCCGCGAGCGGCTGGGGCAGGGCGCTGCGCGGCAGGACCGCTGGTTTCTGCAAGGCATCTATGGTTGATGCGCTTTTCCGCCGGGCGCTGCCAAGGAGTCCTGGCCATGACACTTGTGCCTGCCTTTGAGCGGCCCTTGCCCGGCTATGCCGAGCTGCACTGCCTGTCCCATTTCAGCTTCCAGCGCGGGGCATCGCATCCGCAGGAGCTGGTCGAGCGCGCCGCTGCCCTGGGCTACCAGGCCCTGGCGCTCACCGACGAATGCTCGGTCGCGGGTGTGGTGCGGGCCCATGAGGCGGCCCGGGGCCTGGGACTGCAGCTGATTCTGGGCAGCGAGTTTGTGTGGGGTGACCTGCGCCTGGTGGCCCTGGCGCGGCACCTGGAAGGTTGGGGCAACCTGTGCGAGTTCATCACCGCAGCGCGCCGCGATGCCCCCAAGGGCCAGTACCGGCTGCACGAAGGCAGCGATTTTTCTTTGTTGCAGGGCTGCGAGCTGCTGCTCGTGCCCCGGCGCGATTGTTTTGATGCTTCTGATTTTGTAGCTATCAGTGCATGTATTGAAAAGGCTAGAGGCCGATTTGATTCAAATCCTGAAAGCCCTCTCTGGCTGGCGGTGGAACTGCATCTGGCGCCTGACGACAGCCTGTGGCTGGACACGCTGCAGCGCGTGGGCGCGGCGCTGGGCCTGCCCCTGGTGGCGGCGGGCGATGTGCACATGCATGCCCGCTCGCGCAAGCCGCTGCAGGACGTGATCACTGCCGTGCAACGGGGGGGCAGCGTGGCCGAATGCGGCTTTGCGCTGCAGCCCAATGCCGAACGCCATTTGCGCCAGCGTATGCGCCTGGCCGGCATCTATCCGCCCGGGCTGCTGGCGGCCACGCTCACGGTGGCGGCGCGCTGCCGCTTCAGCCTCGATGAAATCAAATACCGCTACCCGCAAGAGACCGTGCCTCCCGGCATGACCGCCGGCGAGGCCCTGGCCTGGCATACCTGGGAAGGGGCGGCTGGCCGCTACCCGGCAGGGCTGCCCGAGAAGGTGCGCGCCCAGATCGTGCGCGAGCTCGAGCTGATTGCGCAGTGCGGCTACGAGATGTATTTCCTCACGGTGCACGACATCGTGCGCTTTGCGCGCAGCCAGGGCATCCTGTGCCAGGGCCGGGGCTCGGCGGCCAATTCGGTGGTGTGCTTTTGTCTGGGCATCACGGCGGTCGATCCCGAGCAGTCGCACCTGCTGTTCGAGCGCTTCATCAGCAAAGAGCGCAGCGAGCCGCCCGACATCGATGTCGATTTCGAGCACGACCGGCGCGA
>DAOPUP010000198.1:0-5068 GCA_035350655.1 Acidovorax sp.
GGGGTGGAGCAGGCGGCCAGCGTTCCTACAATCAGCGCCGTCATCACAAGGCGCAGGAGTGTCAATTTCATGGGGCTGATTTTGCTTGAAGCGTTGCTGGCGCTGGTGGTTCTGGCGCTGATTGTCTGGTGGACGATGTTTTCCGGGCGCAAGCGCGGCGAGTTGCAGGTGCCGCCGGACAAAGACACCGATCCGCCCAAGCCCTGAGTGCGGGCCGTGGAGTGCGCAAGCCCTCGTCCTACACGAGGCCCGCCTGCTGGCCGATACCCTGGTTCCGGCGTAGAGTGAACACTGCCGATTCGACATCGGATTTGCATTCCGTCCATTCTTCTTCAAGGAGCTTCACCATGCGCAAATACATCCTTCCCGGCGTCGTCGCCGTTGTTGTCCTGGCCACCGGTTGCGCCGAGATGAGCGACACCCAGCGCCGCACTGCCACGGGCGCGGGCGTGGGCGCGCTGGCGGGTGCTGTGCTCAGTTCCGCCACGGGCGGTCGCGCGGGCACGGGCGCCGTGGTGGGGGCGGGCGTGGGCGCCCTGGGCACCTACATCTGGTCGCAGAACATGGAGCGCCAAAAACGCGAGATGGAACAGGCCACGCAGGGCACCGGCATCGCTGTATCGCAGACGCAGGACAACCAGCTCAAGCTCGACATTCCGAGCGACATTTCCTTTGCCGTGGGCCGCTCGGACATCCAGTCGAACTTCGCACCGGTGCTCGACCGCTTCGCCGAGGGCTTGCGCAACAACCCCAACACCGATGTGCGCATCATCGGCCACACCGACAACACCGGCAGCGATGCCGTGAATAATCCGCTGTCCCTGGACCGCGCGGCCAGCACGCGCAATTACCTCACGGGCCGGGGCATCGACGGGCGTCGCATCTCGATCGAAGGCATGGGCGAGCGCCAGCCCATTGCGACCAACGACACGGCCCAAGGCCGCAGCCGCAACCGCCGGGTCGAGATTTTTGTGGGTGAGCGTCCCCGCGGCTAATGCGCATACGCCAGCGCATCGGCGGCTTCAGGGCCCGGTGCGCAGCAGGTTGGCCAGTTCCACCGCCGACTTCACCTGCATCTTGTCGAAGACCCGTGAGCGGTGCACTTCGACCGTGCGCACGCTGATGTCCAGCTGGTCGGCAATCAGCTTGTTGGGCAGGCCGGCCACCACCAGGTCCATGACGTCGCGTTCGCGCTCGGTGAGGTCGCGCAGACGCACCTGCAGGTCGCTGTGCTGGGCCAATTGCTCCAGGTGCGCTGCCGACTGCGCCAGCGCCTGCTCGATGCGATCGACCAGGGCATTGTCCGAAAAAGGCTTTTCATAAAAATCGAAGGCGCCGCGCTTGACGGCATCGACCGCGGTGGGTACGTCGGCATGGCCGGTGAGAAAGATCACGGGCATGGCAGCCAGTTCGCCCCGCGCCAACAGCAGGTCGAACAGGGCCAGGCCGCTCATGCCTGGCATGCGCACGTCCAGCAGCAGGCAGCAGGGCTGGCGCAGTGCGGTGCGGGTGTGCAGCATGGCGTCGAACGCTTCGGCGCTGTCGAACGATTCGCTGAGCAGGCGGCGCGAGCGCAGCAGCCAGGCGAGCGCTTCGCGCACGCCTGCGTCGTCGTCCACGATGTACACAAGGGCGTTGGCTACAGGTTGCATCAGGAGGTGGGGGTTTGGCCGAAAGGCAGGGTGAAGGTGAATACCGTACCACGCGGCGCATGGGGCTCGTAGGCCAGGAAACCACCATGCTGCTCGACCACCGTGCGGCACATGCTCAGGCCCAGGCCCATGCCCTCGGCGCGCGTGGTGAAGAACGGCGTGAACAGTTGCTGCGCCACCTCGGGCGTGATGCCGACGCCGCCGTCGGTGACCGAAAATTCAAGCCACCCGCTGTAGGCATTGGCCGCGCCGCGCCGTACCCGGATGTTCAAAACACGCGGATGAATCGCTGGATCGTCCATGGCCTGCATGGCATTGCGCGCTAGGTTTAGCAGCACCTGTTCGACCATGGTGCGGTCACACAGGACGCCCGGCAGTTGGGGCTCCACCGAGGTCTTCACGCGCACATCGAGTTTGCGGGCCTGCAAGCTGATGATCGGCAGGATCGCGTCGAGCAGTTCCTGGGGGGGCACGGTCTCGCGGGTCTGGTCGCGGCGGCGCACGAAATCGTGCACGCTTTTGATCACGCGGCCGGCGCGTTCGGCCTGGCGGGCAATGTGCTGCATCGCCATGCGCACATCGCGCAGGTCGTTGGTGTGGTCGGCAGCGGGGGCGCTGGAATCGAGCAGGTTCAGCGAACCCGTGGCGTAGCTCGAGATGGCCGCCAGGGGCTGGTTGAGCTCGTGGCTCAGCAGCGAAGCCATCTCGCCCACGGTGGCCAGCCGTGCCGTGGCCTGCAAACGTTCTTGTGAGGCGCGGGAGAGCTCCTCGATACGGCGCTGTTCGCTGATGTCCAGGAACGCACTCATCCAGCCGGTATGCAGCCCCTGGGCATTGATCAACGGCGCTTCGATGATGAGCACCGGAAAACGCGTGCCGTCTTTGCGCATGAAGATCGATTCGAAACCTTCGCGTGGCGGCATTCTGCCGGCAAAGCGCGTGGCTTGGCGCTGCAGGAACTCTTCGGCCAGTTCGGGCGGCCAGTAGGGTGCGGCGGTGCTGTGCCCCAGCAGTTCTTGCTGGCTGAATCCCACCATGTCGCAGAACGCGGGGTTGACGTAGGTGATGCGTCCCTGCAGGTCGCGTGCACGCAGGCCGGTGACCAGAGAGTCTTCCATGGCCTTGCGAAAGGCCAGGGCGTCCGCCAGATCGCGCTCTGCGCGCAGCCTGCGCCGGTTGTCCCGTACCAGCACCACCATCACCGTCACCAGCGCAATCGACATGGCGGTGACCAGCGCCGTGAGCACGTTCGGAAAGAGGTTGGGCGCGCCATGCCAGCTGTCCATGCGCAGCACCAGCGTGGTGCCCGGCAGGTCGAGCAGCTGCTGGGCCGTGAACATGCGTGTGCCGCGCCGGGCCGCGCCCAGCACCGCCAGCCGGGTTCCGTCGGCCTCGGTGAAAGAGGCCTCCTGGCTGCGCGTCAGGTTGTGCCCCACCAGATCCACCAGCATCTCCTGCAGCGCGTAGGTGGCCACCAGGAAGCCGGCGGGGCGCCCGTTGCTGTCCAGGGGCAGGCACAGCTCCATCATTTCCGAGCCCATGCCATCGCCGTGGGGCTGGAAAAAGCTGCCCGAATAGGCGGGTGCTGCGAGCCTGCGGGCATTGGTGCAGGCCAGCGCCGCATCGGTATGCGAGCCTTCGCGGCTCGCAGCGTCCCACGCCACGGGTCGGTAGGGGGTCTGGGCGGATGCGCGCAAACGCAGGTTGGCGTCACGCCACTCGACGCGGACCAGCTCGCGGCGTTGGCGCAGCAATTCGGCCGCATTGACCTCCCAGGCCAACAGGCCCGGATCGCCTGCTTGAAGTGCCTGCAGGCTTTGCACGTTGCGCGTGAGCGCGGTACGGATGTCGGAGCTGGCGTCTGCGGCGTCGCGTTCCAGCCGCGACTGCACCTGGCTGGCCTCGTAGCGCCCGGCCAGCCACACCAGTGTGACCAGCATGGACACTACCAGGCACACCAGCAGGGTCCACAGCGACCAGCGGCGCCATGCGCTGCGCCAGTGCTGCCAGGGTGTGCGGGGGCGTGGCAGTTGCGTCACAGGATGCGGTGCTCCAGTGCGGGCAGTTGCGCGCGCACCTGGCGAACGCGCCCGGCATCGAGCTCGCCCAGCACCACGCCAGGGCCCTGCACCAGTGTGTTGGTAACCTCTCCCCAGGGATCGACCAGCATGCTGTGCCCCCAGGTCTGGCGGCCGTTTTCGTGTACCCCGCCCTGCGCGGGGGCCAGTACATAAGCCAGGTTTTCCACCGCGCGTGCGCGCAGCAGGAGTTCCCAGTGGGCCTGCCCGGTGGTGTGGGTGAAGGCGCTGGGCACGAGCAGCAGGTCGGCGCCTGCGCTGGCATGCCGGCGATACAGCTCGGGAAAGCGCAGGTCGTAGCAAACGCTCAGCCCGATGCGCCAGGTGTGGCCGGTGCGGGCCGGCAGGTCGAAGTGCACCGGGGTTGAACCCGCCTCGATCACCCGGCCCTCGTCAAAATGCTCGCGTCCATTGTCAAACCGAAACAGGTGGATCTTGTCGTAGCGCGCAGCGCATTGGCCCGAGGGGGCATACACCAGCGTGGTGTTGTGCACGCGCGCCGGATCAGCCGCTTGCAGTGGCAAGGTGCCGCCGACCACCCACAGCTGCAGCTCCCGTGCGGCGCGGGCGAGAAATGCCTGCACCACCCCATCGCCCGGTGTTTCGCGCAAGGCCAGCTTGTCGGTGTCGCGTAGTCCCATGGCACAAAAATACTCGGGCAGCACGGCCAGTTCGGCGCCTGCCGCAGCGGCCTGCTCGAGCAGGCCGCGGGCCATGGCCAGGTTGTCGCGGCGCTCTGTGCTGGAGACCATCTGCAGGGCGGCGACTTTCATGAGGGCTCTCCGGCGGTTGAAGAAGGTGTCGTGGGCACTTGTGCGGCCCCCGAGGGCGCGGGGGCGCTGCCGGATTCCCGGCTGCGCCGGGGAATTCGCACGATGTTCGGATCCGTCCAGGTGCCATCCACCCTGAATTCCTGCGTGGCGGCCTCAATCAGGGGGCCGCGCAGAAACACCTGGGCCAGAAAGCTGCCCAACCCAACGATCGGGTTGATCGCCGTGGCCACCAGCGAGGCGGTCATGGCATTGATTTCAGGGATGACCACCACATGCAGGTCCTGGGTTTCGTGGTCGATGTCGGCACGGCCCTCCATGAGCACGGCCGCATTGACCCCTTTCATCTGCAGGTTGTTGGTGATGGCAACCCCCTGCTCAATGCGTACGTCGCCCCGCACGAAGTCGAACGCGAAGCCCTCGCTGAACACATCGCGGAAATCCAGGGTCAGACGGCGCGGCAGGGCCTGCAGGCTCAACACGCCAAGCAACTTGGCCAGCCCCGGATCCGCTTTGAGGAACTGGCCAGACTCCACGTTCAGGTTGATCTGCCCGGTCATGGAGCGGT
>DAOPUP010000199.1:0-5050 GCA_035350655.1 Acidovorax sp.
AGCGCCGTGCGGCGCGTGGGATAGACATCCATGCGAAAGGTCTTGTACTTCTTCAGCAGGGCCTTGCTGCCGTCGCTGAGCTTGTCGGCGTGCTTGTCCATGTTGTCCGCCGTGATGCTGAACAGCGGCTTGTCGGCGGCGAAAGGGTCGACCCGGCGGTCGCCGGCCTTTTGCTCGGGCGTGGCCGTGCTGTAGCCGCCGGCCCATGCGGGGATGCTGCCGTCCTTGTTGCCGGCTTTCTCGGCGCCCATCGGGGTCAGCGTGGTCTTGAGCTGCTCCGCCTCCTGGGGCGACACCGCCGCCCAAGCGGCACCTGTCAGAGCCAGCAGGGCTGCAGCGGCAGCGAATGGGGTCATCTTGTGATTTTTCATCCGATTGTCTCCACTTGTCGTTGTGTCGTTAGAACGTGGTCTGCACATTGAAGGACAAGAAATTGCGATCCTTCATGTACTGGCCAAAGCTGTTGCTGTAGTTGGTGGCGCCCACCAGCATCGGAGCAGAAGAGCCGAAGTAGTGGGTGTAGGCCAGGCCGAACTTCCACGTCTTGGCGTATTCGCCGTTGATGCCGATGGTCAGATCACCCCCTTTGTGGGTGCCCACGGGTGCCACGGCAGAGCGGCCTTGGGGCGCATAGCCCAGGTTGATGGGCATCGAGATATCCAGTGCCGGCAGGGCCTGGTACCAGGTGGGTTCGAACAGCACACGGAAGCCGAAAGCGTCGCGCGCTGCCAGGGGGTCGAGGAACTGACCGTTCTGCCGCACACTGGTGATGCGGTTCCAGGCCACTTCGGCGGCAATCTGCGAGGCATCCCACAGCGGGCCGCGTCCCATCGCGTACAGCATCGACACCTGGGCATGCGCCGTGTTGCCCACGGTCACGCCACCTTGGCTCGTGAGCGGGTTGTTGCGGCGCACAGAGACCTCGCCTGCCACGCCGGCGTCACCCACGGTGGTGCTGAAGCTGGTGCCGTAGAGCTTGGTGTTCTCGGGGTACACGAAGCCGAAGGTGCCGATCTGGCCGGTGACCGGATTGAAGCCCGCGCCGGGGTTGGCCGCGACCCACGGGGTCTTGGCATGGAAATTCAGGGCATACAAGCCGTACTCGGTGTCCCCCCCCTTGGGCCGGTAGCGCAGCTGCGCGCCGCCCTGACCGGAGTTCTTGGCCTTCACGTCACCAGTGCTGAACAAGGCGGCATTCGGGATGCCGGGCACGGCGCCGGGTGGCAGCAGCAGGCGCTCGGCCCCAGGGCCGCCGATATCCAGGCCGCTGAAATAGCTTCCCACGCCGGGCAGGCGCAGCTTTTCCCATCGGAACTGGTAGTAGGCACCGGCGGAGAGTTCGGGGGTCAGCTGGATCTGGGTGGAGACCTGGGGCACCGGCATCAGGATTTCCTTGACCTGGGAGCCGGGCACCGAGAGGGCCTTGATGACGTTGACGGGCGCCTGCGCGCCGGCAATGCCGTTGCCACCGAAGAACAGGCTTTCACCGTACACCACCACATGCTTGCCCAGGCGCACCGTGGCCTGGCGACCATCGAGGTCGAAGCGGCCGAACACGTAGGCATCGAGCACTTCGGCATTGCGGCCGTGCAGGTCGCGCGTGTCGCCCGTGAAGCGGTTGTGGGGCACGCTGTAGGCGTTGGCCGTGGCTGGAGAATTGTTGTCGTTGGTGCGGTTGTAGACGGTGTCGTACCAGGCGGCGCCAGACAGGCGGGCGCCGAAATCCTTGTAGCCGACATCCAGCTCGGTCAGCAGGTCCACTCGGTTGGAAATGATGCCCTTGCCAAAGTTGCGGTTGCCGTCGTCGAGGTTGGGGTCGGCGGTCAGCTGTGCCGAAGGCGATTTGGTCCGTACAGCGTTGCTGTATTTGAGGGTGTTGTCCCAGCGCACCTTCAGGTCCTGGTTGCCGGTATCCAACTCGAAAGCCTGCGCGGTCACACCGCCCAGGGCTCCCGACAAGGCCACCAGAGCGACCACCGGGCGCACCCGAAAACGAGGCGTGGACCGAGGTTGCGCGAACGCACTGGCACATTTCTTTTGCATGGATATGTCTCCTGTTTCTTTTGTGTGGATGGCCGGTGATCCGGCCAGTTGTGGGGAGCCGCACGGCCTGCGACCCCCTTCACCGGGTTTGCGCTCAGACGCCGAACATCATGGGAGGTGGCTCGACACCCAGCATCAGGCCACCCAGCACGCCAGAGGTGTCGTCTGCGTTCTGCGTGATGTGATTGGCAGCCGCCAGCACGTCGCGCAGCACGCGCTGGATCGGGTTGCTGCTGTAGAGGCCTCGTGCACCGGTGGCCTTGTAAAGCAGCAAGACAGCTTCCTCTACGTTGCGGCCCACATGTGCGATTTCACACATATGGCGTGCCCAGTCATCACGCGGGATCAGTTCACGACGCTCTACTACAGGAGTCGTGTCCGCCATCATCTGGAGCAGACGTGCCTTGGCCGAACTCACCTTGATCACGGCGTTGCCAAGACGATCGCGCACATAAGGGCTGGTGGCAGCGCCGATGGTGGTGCCCATGTGGGTACGGACCTTCATCTGCTCGGTGTAGATCTCGATGGCCTGTTGACCGAAGCCGCAGATCACGGCAGAGACGCCTGCAAAGAAGATCATCGAGAAGGGCCACAGGTACATCGCGCCCCGGTCGCTCATCTCGTAAGCCGCCATGCTGTGCGCGCGATGCTCTGGCACGAAGGCCCCCTTGATGCGGCAACTCTTGCTGCCCGTCCCCTTGAGGCCGAAAACATGCCAGTCATCGATGATTTCGTACTCGGAGCGCGGCACCAGGAACGAGTAGCGATCGTATGGAACGCCTTTTTCGTCTTTGAGGAAGCCGCCAAAGAAGGCCCAATCGCCATGGTCGGAGCCGCTGGAAGTAGGCCACTGGCCCTCCAGAAAATAGCCTCCCTCGACTTTCGTGACCTTGCCAGCCGGGGGATACGAGGAGGCTATCAGGACCGTGTTGTCCTCTCCCCATACATCGGCACATGCCTGCTCAGGCAGGTGACCGAACTCCCACTGGTGGACCCCCAGAATCATCATGTTCCAGGCGCTGCTGCTGCAGCCACGCCCCAGCTCCATCAGCACCCGCATGAAAACTTCAGGATTCATTTCCCAGCCGCCCCAGCGCCTGGGCTGCAAGATCTTGAAGAAGCCCGCATCAATGAAGGCCTTGATGGTCTCCTTTGACACTTTGCGGTTCTCTTCGACCGAATCCGCACGCTCGCGCAGCATCGGAACCATGGAACGGGCACGTTCAATAAGCTCTTGCGCCGAGGGTTGCGTGGTCAATACGACCGGGTTGAGTACAGCGGACATGTGTGTCTCCTACGGGTTGGACTGAAGGGTTCTGAAAGCGATGCACCGACTTCAATCGGCTGCGATCGGAATGAATTGGCGGTTGAAATAAACCAGCGCGGAGGCGTCGGAGTCGCTTGTAGCGACATCGATCACTTCGCACAGAAAGATGCTGTGGGTGCCGGAGACGGTTTCCTCGATCACCCGGCCCTCGAAGCTGACCAGGGCATCGCGCAACAGCGGCACGCCGTGTTCGCTGCTGACCCAACCCCCTTCGAGAAAGCGGTCCGTTCCCGCCACGCCCTGCACCATGCCCGCGAAACGCCGGGCCAGGCCCTCGTGCTGCACATCCAGCACATTGACCCCCAGGCGCTGGCTGGCCACGATGACCTGGTACGCCCATACATTGCGGTTGACGCACACCAGAATCCGTGGCGGCTCGGCACTGACCGAGCACACGGCGGTGGCCGTGAGACCGGCGCGCTCTCCCTGGTGGCCGGCGGTGATGATGGTGCAGGCCCCGCTCATGCGGGCCATGCCGGCGCGAAACAGGCCTGCATCCACACCCGTGGCTCCGGCGTCGCCCGTGGTGGCGGGCATCAATACCCCCTCGGGGCGGCTCTGAACAGAAGCAACTTGCATGACAAAACTCCGTGTGATGCGCCTCAGGCCTTGGGCTGCGGCGGCGGGTTGCGCTTGTGGCCCCAGTCACTGAGCTTGTCGTAGCTGATGACCTGCCAGTTGTTGTCGTCGATGACGATGCCTCCCCAGCCATACTCGATGGCGAAGCCCGAGGGGGTCACGACATAAAACGAGAACATCTTGTCGTTGGGGTGATGGCCCAGCTCCAGCGCCATCGGGTAGCCAGCCTTGACGCAGCGGTCATAGGCCAGGCCGACGTCGTCCATGTCCTGCACTTCCACCATGAAGTGATTGAGAATCTTGTGGCCCGGAATGGCCGCAGTGGCCAGTGAGTGGTGGCGACCGGTCTTGGTGTGGAAGAACGTGGCGTCTGCCACGATGCCGGGGGCCAGTTCCTCGCGAATGTAGTCGCTGAGCTTCAGGCCAAGCACGTTGCGATAAAAGTCGACCGAGCCCTTGTAGTCGTTGGTGCGGGGCAGCAGGTGACCGATACCCAATGGCCCCGTGCGAAAGCCGCTGCCCGTCAACAAGGGCGAGCTGAACGGACGGGAAATCGGCGCCAGCGCCGGGCCGAAGTAAAACTCGTGGCGATAGCCCATGGGGTCGGCACATTGGTAGAGCTTTTCCACGCAGCGCGCACGGGCCAGCTCGGCGCTGCAATGCTCCACCGCAACGCCCTTGGCGCGCACCTGTTCGACAAACGCGTCCAGTTCCGCTTCCGTGTCGATCTGCCAGCCTGCCACGCGCAGATCGTCTTCGGCACCCTGCTCGAGCACCACACGTTGCTCGTGCTGGTCCATGCGCAAGACCAGCAGACCTTCCTCGCGCCGACCCGCCTGAAAGCCCAGCAGATCCACTGCGAAGTGCTCCCAGCGCGCCAGATCGCTCACACCGAAAACGGTGTACCCGAGATTGGATATTTCCGCCATCAAAGTCTCCTTGGTTTGTGCCTGTGTTTTCTTGGTAACCCTCTTTCGCAAGCCATGTGCCAGCCATGCCAGCCACAGGAAGAAAGCCATGTCAAAACAGCGTTTTTTCAGAGGGGAATTCAGTGTTTTCCCTACACCTTTCGCCCCCCTTGGCAACCCACCATGGCCTAGG
>DAOPUP010000200.1:0-5018 GCA_035350655.1 Acidovorax sp.
CCAGTGCTAGCTTTGCGTACCGTCACTTATTGCACTGAAAACGAGGAGACCCCTTAAGGGATCCATGAAACCGGAGGTGGTTATGAGGACGAGACGGCTGTTCTGCAGGAAGTTCAGGGTTGTGGCGGTCAACCTGGAAACAGATTCGTATTAGACTGTTCGTCATAAATGAATTGGATAGAACTCAATGAAGATGACGGAAGATCAAAATGAACCCATGGGCCGCGTCGCACGCAGGCAACAGCGCAACCGCCAGGCATTGATCCGGGCAGCAAGCGCCGTCATGAGCGAAAAGGGCGTGGACGCAGCCACCATGCTCGAAATCGCCGAACGCGCGGATGTGGGGGCCGGGACGGTCTACAACTACTTCAAGTCCAAAGACGATCTTGCCCTCGCAGTGCTCGAGGAAATGATGCATGAGCTTGCCCTGAGCATTGAAATGGCCACCAAGGCTTTTGAAGACCCGGCACAAGTCTATGCATTCGGCGTGCGTACCGTGCTTGAAAGCGCAACCACCGATGTGCGCTGGAAGCAGTTGCTTTATCGCTCGGAGGTCATTGCCGACGCACTTTTTCAGCGTATGGGGCCGTTTGCGATCCGCGATCTGCGGGTTGCGGCGGACGCAGGTCGTTTCCAAATTCCCAATGCAGAGTTGGTTTGGAGACTTACTGTGCACGCGATCGTCGGGATCAGTCTGGCCATCACAACCGAGGAGGTGCCACCCACAGCCATAGACCAGATCGTTGTGCGATTACTCTGCATGACGGGCATTGGTGCCGACGCCGCCATCGAGTTGTCCACGCGCCCTCGTCCGGTTCTGCCCTCTGAAAGCGTCAATGGCACTGGAGAGAGCCGGTCTTGACGATTCCAATGCGTGAGCAAAGATCAGGCGCAAAAACCGGGAGTTGTCAATCGGGGCGAGTGCCCTCGAACGCGCGCTGCAGCAGTTCGCGGATGGCATCACGCTGCGCGGGGCCGAAAGGACGCGGATTCCAGTAAGGGTTGCTGACCGCAATGTCCGCGGCACGATCCAGATCGGCCTCTTTCATGCCGATGTCCTTGAGTGCAATCGGCGCACCATTGTCACGCGCCAGATCAAAAAGACCCGCAGCAGCACTTGCTTTTCCCTGCGTTCCCAGCGCACGCACGATGCGGGCCATGGCCTGTGGCGCGGCAGCGGCGTTGAATGCGATGGCTTGAGGCAGTATCACGGTGTGCACCTCGGCGTGCGGCAGATTGAAGCTGCCGCCCAGGGTGTGGCACAGCTTGTGGTGCAGTGCCATGCCGACATTGCCGAGCACCGTGCCGCACAACCAGGCGCCGTAAAGGGCGTTGGCACGTCCTTCGCCGTCATCACTGCGCTGGCGAATGGCGGGCAAGGCTTGTGCCAGTGCACGGATACCTTCCTCAGCCATGAGATCCATGACCGGATTGCTGTCTTGCGCGTACAGGCCTTCAGCCGCATGGGCAATGGCGTTCATGCCGCTGGTGATGCTCATGCCCACCGGCAGCGTGAGCGTGAGCTCGGGGTCGTAAATCACGGTTCTGGGCAGCACCCTGGCATCTTTTCCCGTTTTCTTGAGGCCCGCTTCGGTGATGCCGAAAATCGGCGTCATTTCGCTGCCCGCATAAGTGGTGGGAATAGCAAGGATGGGCAGTCCCGACTCTAGTGCGATGGCTTTGCCCAAACCCGTGGTGGAACCCCCGCCAATGGCTATCGCGCAGTCTGCGCCCAGGCGACGCGCTTCGTCGCGTGCCTCGCGAGCCGTTTCAATGGGAACATGCATCACTGCGCGCGGGAAAATTCCCGCTGCCTTGGCACCCAAGCGGTCCGCCACCATTTGCGCCTGATGGGCTTGCTCCGGCGTGGACAGGACCAGCGCGCGCGTGGCACCGAGGAGTTCAATTTCGCGCTCCAGGTGGGAAAGTGAGCCGGCACCGAATATGACGCGTGAAGGTTGGCCGTTGTAAATAAAATCTCGCATGAAAAATCTCCTGGTAGGGGGCCGGTGCAGCCGGTATCGGCCTTGCAACGAGCGCGGTGAATGGATGTATTTGGCAAATCGCCTGCAATGGCGATGATCTTTCGTCGCTTGGCGGCTCTACTGCGCAGGGGATGGCTCCATGCCTGAATGGACAGCGTAATCCACCTGATGCCGTGCGATGCGCATATCGCCCAGCTCGCGTTTGACGCGAAGGTGCTCCGGGTGCGACGCATAGGCATCGAGCGCCACCTGAGACTCAAATTCGCTGTACAACACCACATCGCAGGCATAGTCGATGCGGCTCGTGTCCACACCAATGTCCAGGTGCAGCAAGCCGGGAATGCAACTACGCAGACTATTGAAGCTGCTACGCAGTGCTTCAATGTTGCGTGACTTTTCAGCGGGTGTTTCGCCGCGAAGGTTCCACATCACAATGTGTCGGATCAAGACCTGTCTCCTTTAGTGCGTGGCGGGAAACCCGGCTTTTTGCGGCCACCGGTTCACAAAAGCGTGCACCGTGGTGCTTGCATACAGACCGGACAGCACGAAAGGTTCGTTAGACAGCCAGGCATGGGCAGCTTCGCGCGATTCAAACTCGATGGCCAGCAGGCTGCCGAGCATGGTCGATCCATCGTCATGCGTGAGTGGTCCGGCGAACGCGATGCGGTCTTCGACCGCTTCCAGATAGACTTTGTGTGCGGGCCGAACCTGCAGACGCAGTTCTGCTGCGCCGGGCTTATCGATGAGGATGAAGGTGAAAATCATGTCTCGTGACCTTACTTGACGGGGTTCAGAACAAAGTCATACTCCAGCAGGTAACTTCCGTCAGGCTGTTGCACCCAGTCGGCTACCAGCGATTCACGCACACCGAACACCGCATCGGAATCCAGGTAATCGCTGTTATTGCGGAACACATGGGTGATGAGGGTTTCGTAGCCCGGGGCCTTGACCATGAAGTGCAGGTGGGCCGGACGCCAAGGGTGACGACCTGTGGCTTCGAGCATGGCACCCACAGGGCCGTCGTGTGGAATGGCATAGGGAACGGCCACGATGGAGCGGAAGTAATACGTACCGTCTTTGTCTGCCGTCAAGATTCCGCGGGCTTGGGCGTGACCCAGACCTTCGTGCTGGACGTCATACAGACCATCGTCATCGGATTGCCAGACGTCCAAGAGCGCCCCAGGAATCACCTCGCCATTGATGCCCTTGACCGTCCCTCGAACCCTACAAAGGGTTCCTTTGGCACCGTTGGCCACATCGGCACCCAACTCGAAGTGAGGAGCACCTTCCACGTGGAAAGGGCCGAAAACTGTGGCCTCCGTGCACCCAGCCGGTTTGTCGTTGTTCATGGCCACGGTCAACATGGACAAGCCCAGGGTGTCCGACAGCAGGATGAACTCCTGGCGCTTGTCGTCCGTGATGTGGCCGCAACGGGTCACAAATTCGATCCCCTTGAACCACTCTTCCTCCGTCAGTTTCACCTCCCGTGCAAAAGCGTGCAGATGCTGGACCAGGCTGGTCATGATCTCCTTCAGACGTGAATCGGGCGTGTTGGCGAAGCTCGCAATAACGGCTTGCGTGATGTTGTCTTGGTTCAAATTGCGCATGGATGTCTCCTTAAGGATCGTAGAGTTTGTTGAGGAACTGCCAAGTGCTGAACTTTATAATTTCACAAACAAATGTAAAAGAGCTAATTCTGTAAATGACTTTTCCGATTTTTGAAAAAGCGTGAGATGGATCGACTCAAAGAGTTAGAACTGCTGGTGCAGGTGGCCGAAACCGGCAGCATGGGGCGTGCCGCACAAGCGCTGGGCTTGTCCAACCCGGCGGCCAGCCGGCACCTGGCGGCCCTGGAGACCCGGCTCAACGCCCGTTTGGTTGAGCGCAACACGCGTCGCTTGTACCTGACCAGCGAGGGGCGTGATTTTTATGAGCGCGCCCGCAGCATCCTGGCCGAGCTGCAGGAGGCGGAATCAGCGGTCAACACCTCAACCTTCAACCCGACAGGCGTGTTGCGCGTCAGCGCTTCCTTGTCGTTTGCCATGCAGCAGATCGCTCCGCACCTTTGCAAATACCGGCAGCTCTATCCCAACGTGCGGATCCACATCGAGACAGCCAACCGCTACCTTGACATGATCGACAACGGAATTGATGTGGCCATTCGCACGCGTGAATACGAGCCCGACAGCAACATCACCATCCGTCGACTTGCTGCCACTCGGCGTTTGCTCGCCGCGTCACCAGGCTATTTGGCCGCACGCGGCATGCCAAAAGAGCCCGGTGATCTGGCCGCGCACGATTTTTTGATCTATGTGCATGCGAACAACCCGAACGAGCTCCGCTTGTCACGCGGCAATGAAACGCAGGTTGTGATGGCGCAGGGATTGCTGGAATCCAACGACGGCCAAGTATTGCGCGCAGCCGCCCTTGATGGCTTGGGCATTTTGGTACAGCCCAGCTATATCGTTTACGAGGACATCGTGGCCGGACGCCTGGTGCCGTTGTTGAACGACTGGGATTTACCTCGACTGCAAATCAGCATCGCCTACCCGAGCCGCAAGCACCTGTCGGCCAAGGTCCGTTCGTTCATCGACTTCATGGTCGATGAGTTCGCACGCAATGAGTACGAGCGCAAGTGGACCAGTTATTTGGGGTTGCGCGGGGCCGAAAACTCCGGCGTTTGACCCAGTTCAGTTCAACCCGAAGTAGGTCCAAATTTTTGCGTAAATGAGTGTTCTATCAGTGACGGACCTGACGGGCGTTCCGGCGTGACACAGTCAATCCAGTTGATATGGCTAAAACGGAACCGGGATCGACATCTTGATAAGGCAGACTCCTGACTGGGGTCCATCTTTGAAAGCGAACTCTCATAAAGCAACCACTGGCCAATACCCGCTCCCGCTACTCAGAAGTCATTCACGCCACTTCAAAATAGGCTCTTGTCGAGTCTGCGCCCCTGGCGCTGACGGCCGCCTGTTTTGGGGTCTCCTCGTTTTCAGTGCAATAAGTGACGGTACGAAAAGCTAGCACTGG
>DAOPUP010000201.1:0-4994 GCA_035350655.1 Acidovorax sp.
CTCTTCAGGGGTCCAGTTCTGTGGTGTCTTCGCGTACAAAGAGCATGTATCCGTCGAGTTCGGAAGCGGAGCCAAGATCAAAGACGATCTCGGCTATCTTGAAGGCTCAGGCAAGGGTCGGCGTCACTTGAAGCTCAAAGCCGTTGATGAAATCAAGAGCAAGAAGCTCGCAGAGTACCTTCTCCTTGCTCACAAAGCGGCGAGTGAGGCCTAACCATTCATTCGAGCCGACGCCTAACGGCGCGGCTCAGTTCAAACGTTAGTCCCGCGGAAAAACCGCTTTAGTCAGGCCCATGTCTATCCAAACGGCATTTCCCTTCTCAGGCGCCGTTCGGTGCTGAGATTGCCGTTTCTCCGGGCTTCGCCTGGTGTGCTGCGCAGGTTCGCGGTCTTTTTGGCCTCCAGCGCTTTTGCAGCAAGCGCTAGCAGCTATCATTTTGCAAGTATCGCGCCGCTTCAGCAGCACCGGTTGCCCAACCCTGCAGGCAGGTAGCGCCCCAACCCGCATCGCCTTGCATCCCCGACCCCACCCCCAAGGCCCTACCATCGGCCTTTGTTTTTTTCGGAGCTTTCTTCATGCGCGTTCTTTTCGCCCTGCTCGCTTCGCTGGCCATCGCCCCCGCCGCCACGGCACAAACCAAGCCCGTCACCACCGCTAGCGGCCTGGTCTACGAGTCGCTCAAGGAAGGCGCGGGCGCATCGCCCGCAGCCACCGACACCGTCAAGGTGCACTACCGTGGCATGTTCCTGGATGGCAAGGAGTTCGACAGCTCCTACAAGCGCGGCGAACCCACCGAGTTCCCGCTCAACCGCGTGATCGCCTGCTGGACCGAGGGCGTGCAGCGCATGAAGCCCGGCGGCAAGGCCCGGCTGACCTGCCCGCCCGGCATTGCCTACGGTGCCAATGGCGCCGGCGGCGTGATCCCCCCCAACGCTACGCTGAATTTCGAGGTGGAACTGGTGTCCGTGCGCCGCTGACCGGCGGCAGCGGCGCTCCCGCGCGGGCTTACACTCCTTCGCACAGGCCACGGCCTTGCTGCGCAGGGGCGCGGCATCTGACCGCGACCGCCGCCCATGAGCCTTCCAGACCTGTCCTTTCTGCTGCACGCCCAGTCCCCCGATGCCGTACCGGCGGGCGACTGTGCTGCGGCCCCCGCACCACCGACCCCTGCCGGCGCCCTGCCGCCGTCCCAGGAACCCGTGCCGGCACTGATCGCAGAACTGCGCGCCTACCAGGCCGAGCTGGAGGCCCAGAACAAGGTTCTGCAGTACAGCCAGACGGCCGCCGAGAGCGCCTCGGAGCGCTTTGAGGCCTTGTTTTCCAGCGTGCCGCTGGCCCTCATGGTGCTCGATGAATACGACGTGGTGGTGCAAGCCAACTCGATGGCGCAGCGCTCCTTTCAGCCCACCGAGCAGGACCGCCCCCTGACGGCGCTGATGCCCTTTGTGTGCGAGGACGACACCGAACGCGTGCAGCAGGCCTTTCGCGCAGCGCGGGAGCAGGGCCACAGCGAAACCACCGAAGTCGTCTTTCAGATCGGTGAGGCCGGGCGCATCACGGGCGACCTGCACATCGCCTGCATCGAGATGGCCCAGGATGGCGCTGCACCGGTGCTCCAGTTCCTGTGCGCCGTGATCGACCAGGGCCCGCTGCTGGCCGAACGCCAGGCACTGCAGCAGCGCAACCAGCAGCTGCACGCCAGCGAAAAGCGGCTCGAAGCCATCATCAATTCGGCGCTCGATGCCATCGTCTGCGTGGACCAGGACCAGCGCATCACGGTGTTCAACCCCACAGCGGCCGCGCTGTTCCAATGCGGCGCCAGCGACGCGCTGGGCAGCCCGCTGGAGCGCTTTTTGCCCGATGCGGCGCAGGCGCTGGCGTTTGCCCAACTGGCCACCCAGGCCCTGCTGGGCGAAATGACCGCCAGGACCGCCAGCGGCAAGGAATTGGCGGTGGAAGTGAGCGTGTCGTTCGAGCGCCATGCCGAGGGCGAGACCACCACCGTCTTCGCCCGCGACCTCACCGGCCGCAAGAAAGCCGAGGCGCACCGCAGCGCGCTCGAAGCCCAGCTGCGCGAATCGCAAAAAATGCAGGCGGTGGGCACCATGGCGGGCGGCATCGCGCACGATTTCAACAACATTTTGGGCGCCATCCTGGGCAATGTGGAACTGGCCAAGGCCGACTGCGGACCGGCATCGCCGGCGCTGGAAAGCCTGCAAGAAATCAACAAGGCCGGGCGGCGCGCCCGCGATCTGGTGCGCCAGATCCTCACCTTCAGCCGCAACGAACCGCCCCAGCGCACCCGTGTGAACTTGGCCGAAGTGGCGCATGACACCGAGCGGCTGCTGCGCGTGACCCTGCCGCCCGCCATTGAACTGCACATGCATTTTCCGCAGGGTTTGCCCGCCTTGCTGGCCGATGCCACGCAGGTCGAGCAGGCGCTGCTGAACCTGTGCACCAACGCCGTGCATGCCATTGGCACCGAGCGCGGCAGCATCGAGGTAGAGGCCACCCGGGTGCGGCCCGACCAGCGCCTGTGCGAGCAACTGGGCTTGGCCCCGATGGACTATGTGGCACTGACGGTGCGCGACAACGGCCCGGGCATGGACGCCGCCACGGTCGAGCGCATTTTTGAGCCTTTTTTCACCACCAAGCCCGTCGGCCAGGGCACGGGCCTGGGCCTGGCAGTGGTGCATGGCGTGATGCGCACCCACGAGGGGGCCGTGGATGTGCACAGTGCGCCAGGCCAGGGCAGCCGGTTCACGCTGTATTTTCCCGCGGCCATGGACGAGGCCACCGCACCAGCCGCCCCGCCCTCACCCCCATCACCCACACCACCCACGCAACAACCCACAGCGCCCGCGCCCGCCGCCCCCCAGGAGGCGCAGCGCAGCCACCATGTCATGTATGTGGATGACGACGAGGCACTGGTTTTTCTGGTGCAGCGCCTGCTGCGCCGCCGGGGCTACCAGGTCAGCGGCTTCACCGACCCCCACGCGGCCACGGCCGCGCTGCGTGCCGACCCGCAGCGCTATGACCTGCTGGTGACCGACTACAACATGCCCGGCTTTTGCGGCGTGGACCTGGTGCGTGAGGCCCGCCACATCCGCCCCGACCTGCCCGTGGCGCTGGCTTCGGGCTACGTCACGGCCGAGATCGAGCAGGCGGCCATGGCGGAAGGCGCGCGCGCCCTCATCCACAAACCCAACGATGTGGAAGAGCTGTGCGCCACCGTGCAGCGGCTGGTTGCCGGCAATGACCCTGCCTGAGCCCCTGGCGGGCGGCGTGCAGCCGGTGTACGAAGACGACGACCTGCTGGTGCTGTGCAAACCCTCGGGCCTGCTGTGTGTGCCCGGCCGGGGCCCTGACAAGCAGGATTGCCTGAGCGCGCGCGCGCAACAGCGCTGGCCCGGTGCCTTGATCGTGCACCGGCTGGACCAGGCTACCTCGGGGCTGGTGCTCATGGCCCGGCATATTGATGCGCAGCGGCGCCTGGGCCACGCCTTTGCCGAGCGCCAGGTGCACAAACGCTACCAGGCCGTGGTGCAGGGGCAGCTCGGCGGTAACGACGGCGCCTGGCACGACATCGACCTGCCGATTGCGGCCGACTGGGCACGCCGCCCGCTGCGCGTGATCGACCACGCCCTGGGCAAGCCCAGCCTGACGCGCTGGCGCGCCCTGGCCCATGACACGGCGGCACGGACCACGCGCCTCGAGCTCGAGCCCGTGACCGGCCGCACCCACCAGCTGCGCGTGCACCTGGCCGCCATCGGCCACGCCATTCTGGGCGATGCGCTCTATGCCGATGCCGCCACGCAGGCACAGGCCCCGCGCCTGCTGCTGCATGCCAGCCAGCTGGCATTCATGCACCCCATGACGGGTGCGCCGATCACCCTGGAAAGCGCTTCCGATTTTTAATCAAATAAGCCGCAAGCCCATTTAAATATTGCACTATTAGCTATTTATTCAATAGCAAATTGATTAATCGCCGGCCGCCTGGCCCGGGCCACCAAAGGCGGCCGGCATCACGCGCTACCATGGCAGCATGGCTACAAACCCACCCACCCACCTCACCCTCCTTACCGGCGCATCGCGCGGCATGGGCCTGGCCATGGCGCACCAGCTGCTGCGCCCCGGCCACCTGCTGGTCTGCATTTCACGCCACGCCAGCGCCGAGCTCGCCAACGCGGCAACCCAGGCCGGCGCCGCGCTGGAGCAATGGGAGCAAGACCTGTCCCAAGGCCCTGCAGTGGCCGAACAGCTGCGCGCATGGCTGGCGGCGCAGCCGGTGGGCCGGTTCGCCAGCGCCACGCTGATCAACAACGCGGGCGTCATCCCGCGCATCGCCCCCCTGTCGGCCAGCGACCCTGCCGACCTGGCCAACGCCCTGCGCGTGGGGCTGGAGGCGCCCATGCTGCTCACGGCCGCCTTTCTGGGCGCCACCGAAGGCTGGAACCTGCCGCGCAAGGTGCTCAACATTTCGTCCGGCCTGGGCCGCCGCGCCATGGCCTCGCAGGCGGCCTACTGCGCCGCCAAGGCGGGCATGGACCATTTCACGCGCTGCGTGGCGCTGGACGAGGCCTTGAAGCCGCAAGGCGCCAAGGTATGCTCGCTGGCTCCGGGCGTGATCGACACCGACATGCAGGTGCAATTGCGCGGCGCCCCATCCGAGGCGTTCCCGGACCGCCAGAATTTCGCCAACCTCAAGACGGGTGGCCAGCTCACACAGCCTGCCGACGCCGCTACCCGCGTGCTGGCCTGGCTGGAACGCGCAGACTTCGGCACCCACCCGGTCGCCGACGTCCGGGATGCGTGAGCCTATTGACTCAATTTTTATAGCAACATGTGCTTTACCTATAAGCAGTTGCAACATATTTGACCTGAAATCACTCTGAAAGGACATTCCCATGACCCGTGAAGTCGTCGTCGTCAGCGCCGTGCGCACCGCCATCGGCACCTTTGGTGGCAGCCTGAAAGATGTGCCGCCCACCGA
>DAOPUP010000202.1:0-4992 GCA_035350655.1 Acidovorax sp.
TTCGAGCTGCTGGTGACCACCGACGCCATCCGCGCCCAGATCCACAACCAGGCTTCCGAGGCCGACATCCGCGCCGCCGCGCTGGCCAACGGCATGGCGCTGATGCGCGACGACGGCGAGCGCCTGATTGCCGCCGGCATCACCAGCCGCGAAGAAGTGCTGCGCGTGACGCGCGACTGAGGCATGGCGGCCGCCCCGCACTCAAATGCTATTTAATATATAGCTACCAGCCATTGAAAAACATGGGCTAGAGTCCAAAAACACCACAAACCCACCCAGGCGCTGCGCAGCGGCCCTGGAGGCGGCCTGGCTCCCCGGCTCTGCCACCAACCCCTTGTTCCAGCGCTGCACCCTGCGCATCTTCCTATGCAAGCCCTGCTCGACGCCATCGCCCGGATGGATCTGCCCACCGACGCCCAGCGCATCTTTCATGGCCGGGGCGGTCTGCACCCCGGCTGCGAGCAGTGGACGCTCGATGCTTACCCGCCCGTCTTCGTGCTCACCAGCTTCTTGCCGGCAGGCGACGAGACCGGGGCGCAGCTGGCCGCCGTCGGCGCCGCGCTGGCCCGGCGCTGGGAGGCCCTGGCGCCAGGCCAGACGCTGAACTGGGTGTTCCAGTGCCGCAATGAGGCGCTGCGCACCCAGGGCCGCACCGAAACGCGCTTGATGGCTGGCAGCGTGCCCGAACCGCATGCGGTGACCGAGCAAGGCGCCCAGTTCAGGGTGCATGTGCTGCGCGGCCAGAACCATGGCCTGTTTCTCGACATGGCCGAAGGCCGCCGCTGGGTGCGCTCCTTCGCGGCCACGCGCAGTGCCGACCGCTATGGCCTGAAGGTGCTCAACCTGTTTGCCTACACCTGCGCGTTCTCTGTGGTGGCGCTGCAGGCGGGCGCCAAGCACGTGGTCAACGTGGACATGGGCCACGGTGCCATTGCGATTGGGCAGCAGAACCACCAGCTCAACGGCATCACCACGGGCGCCAGCTTTCTGGCGCACGACATCTTCAGCAGCTGGGGCAAGATCACGCGCAGCGGGCCCTATGGCCTGGTCATCGTGGACCCGCCCAGCTACCAGAAGGGCAGCTTCGTGGCCACCAAGGACTACGCCCGCCTCATGCGCCGCCTGCCCGACCTGCTGGCGCCGGGCGGCCACGCGCTGCTGTGCCTGAACGCGCCCGAGCTGGGCGTAGACTTTTTGCACGACCAGATGCGCGCGCTGGCGCCTGAACTGCGCTTCGTGGAACGGGTGGCCAACCCGACGGCCTTTGCGGATGTACAGGCAGACCGTGCCCTGAAAGTGCTGGTCTACCAGGCACCTGCCTGAACACTTGCGCAGGGCCTGCGCCAGGCACCCTGTTCCCGGCGCAGGCAGCGCATGGATCGATGCCACAATGCGCCGCAATCACACTTCGCCGAATTGGTTTTCATGATCCTGGCATTTTGGAGGGCCCCCTGGCTGCGGACAACGCGCGCACGGCTGACGCTGCTGTTTGGCGGTACGGCTGTGCTCACCGGCCTGGCCATCGGCTTGATTGCAGACCAGGTGCTGGGCCAGCACCTCACCGGGCTCAGCGGCCAGTCGCTGATCCATGCCAGCCAGCCCATTGCGCTGGCGCTGGCGCAGGGCATGCAGGAGCGCGAACGCGAAATCGCCCTGCTCAGCCAGCTGCCCATGCTCACGGGTGCGGGGATCGATACCCCCCGGTTGCGCAGCCACCTGGAGCAGATCCGGCAGTCCTACCCGTTCTACTCCTGGATCGGCGTCACCGACGCGCAGGGCACGGTCCAAGTGGCCACCGGCAATCTGCTGCACGGGCAGAACGTATCGCAAAGGCCCTGGTTCGGTGGAGGCAAAAAGGGCGCTTACATCGGCGATGCCCATGAAGCGGTGCTGCTGGACCGGTACCTGCGCGCGCCTGGCAGCAAAGTGCCGCTGCGGTTCATGGACTACGCCGCTCCCGTGCACAGCCCCGAGGGTCTGTTCAAGGGCGTGATCGCGGCCCATGTGAACTGGGCCTGGGTCGAGGATGTCATTCACCGCGCCACCCCCACGTCGATGGCGGCCAGCGGCCTGCAGGTGATGCTGGTCAACAAGGATGGCGTGCTCCGCTCTGACGGGACGGTGGAGCTGACAAGATCGGCCTTGCCCGCCCTGCCCGAATCCGGCCACTTTCAGGTGATGTCGTGGGGGGACGCTGGCAAAAATCTCTACCTCACGGGCGTGGTGCCGGTGCCATCGCCCACAGCGACCGGTCTGGGCTGGCTGCTGGTGACGCGCCAGCCCCTGGACATGGCACTGCAGCCCATCGGCCGGCTGCACAGCAGTGTGGCCATCTTGCTGGCGCTGATGACGGCGCTGCTGGCGGGGTTTGCCTACTGGGCGGCACGGCGCTTCAGCAAGCCGGTGGAGCAACTGGCCAAGGCCGCCCGGCAGGTCCAGGCCACGGGGCAGGTGGCCGCACTGGACTTGCCGATGGACACGGTGGAGTTCCAGCACCTGCGCTCTGCGCTGCAGCACATGACCCGGGGCCTGGTGGAGGGCCGGGCGGCCCTTGAAAAAGCCAATGCCGAACTCGAGCACCGCGTGACCGAGCGCACCCAAGCCCTGCACCAGAGCGAGCAGCGCTATCTGTCCATCCTGGAAGACCAGACCGAGATCATCTGCCGCTTTGACGCGTCGAACCGCCTGAATTTTGTCAATGACGCGTTCTGCCGCCTGTTCCATTTGCAGCGCAACGACCTTCTGGGCCAGGTGTGGGCGCCGGTGGTGCACCCCGATGACCTGGCACTGGTGACGGAAAAGCTCCGCACGATCACGCCGGACAATCCGGTAGTGGTGGTCGAAAACCGTGTGCTGGTGGGTGACGGCAGCATTCGCTGGTGCCAGTTCAGCAACCGCGCCCTGTTTGATGACCAGGGGCAGCTGGTGGAGTGGCAATCGGTGGGGCGCGACATCACCGAGCGGCGCAGCCTGGAGGCCGATCTGGCCCGGGCCTCCGAGCAGTACCAGGACCTGTACGACAACGCGCCCTGCGGCTACTTCTCTGTAGACCAGGACGGCAAATATGTGCACATCAACAACATGGCACTTTCCTGGATCGGTCTGAACCGCGACGCGGTGATCGGCCACCTGGGGCCCGCCGATTTCTTGGACACCGAAGGCAAAGAGCGTTTTGCGCGGCTGTTCGTTCTGTTTCTGGAGACCGGAAAGTTCCCGTCGGTGGAGTTCAACCTGTTGGGCAGAACGGGCCGGCAACGCCGGGTCAGTGTGTCATCCACCGCCATTCGCAACGCGGCAGGCGAATTTGTGATGAGCCGTTCCATCATGTACGACGTGACGGAACTGCACGCCGCCCGGCAAAAGCTGCATGCGCTCAATCTCGAGCAGCAGGCCATGCTTGACAACGATCTGGTCGGCATTGCCAAGGTCAAGGACCGCACCATCCTCTGGCGCAACCAGGCGCTGGAGCGCATCTTTGGCTATGCACCTGGAGCCCTGCTGGGCCGGCTCACCGAGGAACTGTATGTGGACCAGGAGGACTACCTGGCGTTCGGCCGCGAGGCCTACCCCGTCCTGGCCTCGGGCAGGCATTACCGGCAGCAGCGCAAGATGAACAAGGCATCGGGCGAGCCCGTCTGGATCGATGTCAATGGCGTGGCGTTGAACGCCGACGGTGAATCCCTGTGGCTGATGCAGGACATCACCGCCATGAAGCAATACCAGGAGCAGGTCGAGCACATTGCGTTCCACGACGCCCTGACCCATCTGCCCAACCGGCTGCTGCTGGCGGACCGGATCACCCAGGCGTTTGCGCTGTGTGACCGCACCCACACCATGGCAGCGCTGTGCTACGTGGACCTGAACGGCTTTAAACCGATCAACGACCGGTACGGGCACGACATGGGCGACAAGGTGCTGCGCGTGATTGGCCAGCGCCTGCAGGAACAGGTGCGAGGCAACGACACGGCGGCACGCACCGGCGGCGATGAGTTTGTGCTGCTGCTCACCACCATCACCGATGCGGCAGAGGTCGCCGTGGCGCTGGAGCGCGTGCTCCAGGCCATCGAGCAGCCCATTGACCTGGGCGGCGGGCTGGTGGTCAGTGTCTCCGCCGCCCTCGGCACGGCGATGTATCCCACAGACGGCACCACCGCAGCCGATCTGCTGCGCGCTGCAGACCAGGCCATGTATGCCCGCAAGGGTGCCTCATCGGCCAAGCCGGCACGTTGACCGTGCGCCGGTGCGGGGCTGGCCGCAGGGTGCGCCCCGGACCGGGATCGGGATGCGCGTCCGGGACTGCGGCGCTGGCCCAGGTCAAGCGCTTCAGGCGCCCGCGACACCCCCACCCAAACGCAACCGTCAGACCGGCTGGATCGGCACGTACAGGCTGCCACCACCGCGCTGGAACTCTTCGGCCTTGGTCTCCATGCCAGCCGCCAGCGCCTCGGCCTCGGCCACGCCCTTTTGCGCCGCGAAGTCGCGCACTTCCTGCGTGATCTTCATCGAGCAGAACTTGGGCCCGCACATCGAGCAGAAATGCGCCACCTTCGAGGCATCCTTGGGCAGGGTCTCGTCGTGGTATTCCTTGGCCGTCTCGGGGTCCAGGCCCAGGTTGAACTGGTCCTGCCAGCGAAAATCAAACCGCGCCTGGCTGAGCGCGTCGTCGCGTGCGCGGGCCCCGGGGTGGCCCTTGGCCACATCGGCCGCGTGCGCGGCGATCTTGTAGGCGATGATGCCCTGCTTGACGTCATCGCGGTCGGGCAGGCCCAGATGCTCCTTGGGCGTGACGTAGCACAGCATGGCCGTGCCCATCCAGCCGATCATGGCGGCACCAATGGCACTGGCGATGTGGTCGTAGCCGGGCGCGATGTCGATGGTCAGCGGGCCCAGGGTGTAGAACGGCGCCTCGTGGCAGGTCTTGAGCTGCTCGGTCATGTTGGCCTGGATCATGTGCATGGGCACATGGCCGGGGCCTTCGATCATGGTCTGCAC
>DAOPUP010000203.1:0-4992 GCA_035350655.1 Acidovorax sp.
CAACCCGTTTCGCCACCTGGCGCTGGAAGGCCGCGAGGCCACGGCCCACCACCGCGCCACGAAGGTGCAGCTGCACGACAGCCTGGACGTGAGCGACTGGGTCACGCGCTGCCTGCGCAACTGCATTGACGAGTTCACGGCCCGCATCCAGTCGGGGCTGGCCATTCTGGCGTCCGTGGGCTCCACCGCGCCGTTCATCGGCCTGTTCGGCACCGTGTGGGGCATCTACCATGCACTGCTGGCCATCGGCACCTCGGGCCAGTCCACCATCGACAAGGTGGCTGGCCCCATCGGCGAAGCCCTGATCATGACCGCGCTGGGCCTGGCGGTGGCCATCCCTGCGGTGCTGGGCTACAACGCGCTGGTGCGCGGCAACAAGTCCATCCTGACCGGTCTGAACCGCTTTGCCCACGACCTGCATGCCTACTTTGTCACCGGAGCGCGCGTATCCACCGGCGGCGAGCCAGCCAAGGTGCTGCCCCTGAAGAAAGGCGGCTGAGCCATGGCCTTCGGAACCCAGGACGACTCCGATGAAGTGATGAACGAAATCAACATGACGCCGCTGGTCGATGTCATGCTGGTATTGCTCATCATCTTCATCATCACCGTGCCGGTGATGAAACACTCGGTGAACGTGGACCTGCCCCGCGCCACCAACCAGCCCGAGCTCATCAAGCCCGAAACCGTGCGCCTGTCGGTGGCCGCCGACGGCCAGTATTTCTGGAACGGCTTGCCCGTTGCCGATGAAGAGCTGTTTTCGCGCTTGCAGGCAGAAGCCACCAGGGAGCCCCAACCCGATCTGCACATCCGGGGCGACAAGGCCGTGCGCTACGAACGCGTGGCACAGGCCATGGCAGCCGCCCAGCGCGCCGGGTTGCGCAAGATCGGGTTTGTGACCGAACCGCAGGGCCAGTAGCCCTGCCGACAAGACCTGGCAAGAACTGGCCAGCGCCGCAACCCACACCCGAAAGCGCCAACGGCCCGGTCCACCTTGGCGGCAGGAAATGGGCATTCCTGTGGACTGTAGGACTGCAAGGGGCGTACACCCTGGCCCTCTGCCTCGCCGCCCGGCCCAAGACCAAGCGAAAGAAACACCGCTCACGCAAACCGTGATGGCACATCGTCATTTTGAAGAAAACGCACTGCAATGACCCAGGAAAACTCCTTGCAAGCCACCATGACCTGTGCCCCGCTGCGGCATGTCGCACCCGCTGCACAGGCGGTCTCCGCCCAGCCCGGCGAGGACGACAGCGGTGCCCGCTGCACAGCGATCGCTCTGGACAGCAGCGCGCTGCTGCAGGGGCAGAAGGCCGTCGCCATCCGCCACAACGGCACGGTCTACCGCCTGCAGGCCACCAAGCTGGGCAAGCTCATCCTGACCAAATAGTTCATCGTGGGGCGACTCCCGGGCTTGCCACAAGCTCGCAAGGGTCGTTTTTGCCAGCCAACGGTTTCGCCCGCGTAGCCAGGCTTTTTTTCACCGCCCTCCCCGCACCAGCGACGAAATCGCCGGCCTTGGGGCCGATGACTCGGTGGCGACGAATAGTCAGGATGCTTTTGCGGCACAGGTATCAATGGAATAAGCCCCAATAGCTATCAAAAATAGAGCACATCCGCGTGTGCTGAACGCACAGCGGGGTCAGAGGCCCAGGGCGGCAATGCCCACCCGCGCGATCTGAGCGTCGTCGCTGGATTTCACGCCGCTCACGCCCACGGCGCCCAGGCACTGGCCGTCCTTCAAAATGGGTACGCCGCCTTCGATCGGTCCATCGACCGCCGGCGCGCTCAGGAACGCTGTGCGGCCGCCGTTGATCACCTCTTCGAACAGCTTGCTCTCGCGGCGGCTCAGTGCGGCCGTACGGGCCTTGGCGGGCGCGATGTGCGACAGCAGGGCCGACGCGCCATCCAGACGCTGCAGCCACAGCAAATGGCCACCGTCGTCCACGATGGCGATCGTCACAGCCCATTGGTTCTTGAGGGCTTCGGCCTCGGCAGCCGCGGCGATGACCTTGACGTCGGCCAGTTCGAGTACATGTTTTGTTTTCATGGAGATATCTGAAAGAAAAAAAGTTGCCGGGCCACCCCCGCCACGGCGGTGTGCAGACAGGCGAAAAGCATACCGGCATTGCCAGGGTTATTGCCCGCACAGCCGCGGCAAAAGTATCCTTACCAAAAGTAGGTGACCGGGTACGGTCATTGCAATTCAAAAAACCATCACCACCTAGAATTTGCTGCGTCTGCGTCGTGCAGACCAACAAGGAGAGACACAAGATGAATGACCAAGTCACCACACTGGGCCACTCTGCGGGGTATGACATCTCGCAGGAGCAGCGCCACAAGGTGCTGCGCAACACTTACTGGCTGCTCGCACTGAGCCTGCTGCCCACCGTGCTGGGCGCCTGGATCGGCGTGGCCACCGGCATCACGCAGTCGCTCAGCGGTGGTCTGGGCCTGATCGTCTTCATGGGCGGTGCTTTCGGCTTCATGTTCGCCATCGAAAAGACCAAGAACTCTGCGGCCGGCGTACCCGTGCTGCTGGCCTTCACCTTTTTCATGGGCCTGATGCTCTCGCGCCTGATCGGTATGGTGCTGGGCTTCAAGAACGGCACCGACCTCATCATGACGGCCTTCGCCGGAACGGCAGGCGTGTTCTTCGTGATGGCCAGCCTGGCCAGCGTGATCAAGCGCGACCTCTCGGGCATGGGCAAATGGCTGATGGTGGGCGCGCTGGTGCTGATGGTGGGCGCCGTGATCAATGTGTTTGTGGGCTCATCGGCCGGCATGATGGCGATTTCGGTCGCGGCCATCGGCATCTTCAGCGCCTACATGCTTTATGACTTGAAGCAGATACTAGACGGCGGCGAAACCAACTACATCAGCGCCACCCTGGCGCTGTACCTGGACATCTTCAACGTGTTCCAGAGCCTGCTGGCACTGCTGGGCATCATGGGCGGCGAGCGGGACTGACGCTGCACTGCGGCTTGATCGCCATCCAAAGGCTCCTGCGGGAGCCTTTTTTCTTGCCCCAGCACGGCGATCCAGCCTCAATAGCGGCGCGGGACTGCCGATAATGCAAGTACATGCACCCCAAAACCCCCTCCACCGCGTTGCGCCTGATGGTTCTTGGCGGCCTCTTGCTGCTCGCGGGCTGCGACAAGATTCCCGGCCTGGGCCCTGACCCGCGCATCGCCCAGCGCGACGCCGAGGCCAAGGCCATTGGCGGCGCCTGCCGCCATGCGCTGCGGGGACTGGAAGACTGCTACACGCTCAACCCCAAGGCCGCCAAGGCCTCGGTGTTTGCGGGCTGGAAAGACATGGACGGCTACATGCGCGAGAACAAGATCGAGGGCACGCCCTCGGTACTCGGCAAGGTGGAAAAGCCGGAACGCAGCGAACGCTCCACCGACATCGAAACCGAACCCCGCGAATCAGCCGCCAGCCGCAACCGCAGCTGACGGGCTGACTGCCGCGGGAACGGCGTAGAAGGACGCCTCCAGCCCCCGCTGTGCCTCACACCCGATCAAACACCGCCATGCTTTCGACATGCGCCGTGTGCGGGAACATGTTGACCATGCCTGCCGCCGTGCATTGGTAGCCCGCCAGGTGCACCAGCAGCCCTGCATCACGCGCCAGCGTAGCAGGGTTACAGCTCACGTAGACAATGCGCTTCGGGGGCGTCCAGCCCTCGGCTCCGGCAGGCAATGGGCCCGCGCCCTCGGCGCCGATGCGCGCCTGCTCGATGTCGGCCAGCGCCTTGGCCAGGGCAAAAGCGCCTTCGCGTGGCGGATCCACCAGCCACTTGTCTGCAGCGCCATCGGCGACCAGCATCTCAGGGGTCATCTCAAACAGGTTACGCGCAACGAAATCTGTAGCAGCAAGTGCTTTATTCTTCTGGGCTAGCGCCTGATTCAATGCATAATTTTCACGCGAACGTGCCACCAGTGCCTCGCTGCCTTCGATGCCCAGCACCGCGCGCGCCTGCGTGGCCAGCGGCAGCGTGAAGTTGCCCAGGCCACAAAACCAGTCGATCACACGCTCGTGCGGCTGCACATCCAGCAAACGCAGCGCGCGCGATACCAGCACGCGGTTGATGTGCGGGTTCACCTGCGTGAAATCGGTGGGCTTGAAGGGCATGGTGATGCCAAAGTCGGGCAGCGCATACGACAGCTGCTCACCGCCCTCGTCCAGCAGTTTCACTGTGTCAGGCCCCTTGGGCTGCAGCCACCATTGCACGCCATGCTCCGCCGCGAAGGCGCGCAGCCGAGCGATGTCGCCTGCGCTCAGGGGTTCCAGGTGGCGCAGAACCAGCGCGGTCACGCTGTCGCCGCAGGCCAGCTCGATCTGTGGGCAGGTGTCGCGCGCATCCAGCCCGGCAATCAGCGCACGCAGCGGCATCAGCATCGCGTCCACATGCGGTGGCAGGATCTTGCAGGTCTGCATGTCGGCCACGTAGCGACTCTTGCGCTCGTGGAAACCCACCAGCACCGTTCCTTTCTTGATCACATGCCGCACCGACAGCCGTGCCCGGTAGCGGTAACTCCAGGCAGGGCCTTCGATGGGGCGCAACATGGTTTCGGCCTTGACCTTGCCCAGATGCCAGAGGTTGTCTTCCAAAACCCGCTGCTTGACGGCCACCTGGGCGCCTATGTGCAGATGCTGCATCTTGCAGCCGCCGCAGGCACCAGCGTGCAGGCCAAAGTGGGGGCAGCCGGGGCGCACGCGCTGCGACGATTCGCGGTGGATCGCCACCAGACTGGCCTGCTCCCAGTTGTTCTTCTTGCGGTGGGTGTTGGCAGTGACCAGTTCGAACGGCAGGGCACCATCGATAAAGACGACCTTGCCATCGGGCTTGCGCGCCACGCCCTGGGCATCGAGGTCCATGGACTGCACCTGCAGCCAGCCCTCGGGCAGGTCGGCGCCATCCTGCGCCGCGGGTTCAAACGAGGGGGATAGTTCTTTCGGTTCGCTCATCCCCCGATTGTCTCAGGCCCG
>DAOPUP010000204.1:0-4987 GCA_035350655.1 Acidovorax sp.
CGCCGCGGTGCAGGGCGCCGGATTTTGGGGTACGAACACGACGGCGCCCCGTCTGACATGCACCCAAGGCGCGGCCCGCTACGCTGTGGCGCATGTGGGCGCAGCCAACCCCCACCCTGACACACTGGCGCGGGCACCCCCTACGCCCTGTCCATGCCGCCGCCCCTCCACGCAACGCCACCTGTCCATGCCCCTCGCCCTGATTTGCGCTGACCTCCGCGCCCCGCTGCGTCGGCCGCTGGCACTGCTGTGCGCCACCCTGCTCATTGCCATGCTCGGTGGCTGCGCTCCATTGCCCAGGGATGTGCCGCGCCCGGTATCGACCGCACTGCAGGCCACCGCCGGCACCGCGCTGGCCACGCTGGTGGCCGAGCACCGCGCGGCGGCCAACACACGCTTTGCATGGGGGTTTGTGCTGCTGGCCGGCCCCCAGGCGGCCTACGGCAGCCGCCTGGCCCTGGTCGAGGCAGCGCAGAAAACGCTGGACCTGCAGTACTACGCCATCCACGCCGATGCCAGCGCCGAGCGCCTGCTGCTCGCCGTGGTGGCTGCGGCCCGGCGCGGCGTGCGCGTGCGCGTTCTGCTGGACGACTTTCACAGCACTGGCAAAGACGCGCAGGTGATGCGCCTGGCCTTCGAGCCGAACATCGAGATGCGCATGTTCAACCCGGTGGCGGGCGCACGCGGCTCTGCCTTGGGGCGCCTGGTGAGCGCGCTGGGCGACTTTTCGCGGGTGCAGCAGCGCATGCACAACAAGCTGTTCATCGCCGACAACGCCATGGGCATCGCGGGCGGGCGCAACCTGGGCGATGCCTATTTCGGCCACGACAGCTCGGGCAATTTTGTCGACCTCGATGTGCTGGCAGCCGGGCCCATCGTGCAGGATCTGTCGCGCAGCTTTGACAGCTACTGGAACAACGAGCGCGCCTATCCGGTGCAGTCGCTGGTCACGCGCCAAGCGCTCGATGACCTGCGCGCCTCGCTCACAGCCGCCGAGGCCTTGCCGGGCGCCAGCGCCGAGCCTGCCGGCCTGCACATGGCGGCCTCTGGCGCAGAAACACCGGCCAGCACCGCGCTGGCGCCGGACGCCGCCGAGAGCCAGCGCAGCCGGGTCTGGGACCGCCAGCCCCTCGATCTGGCCAGCGCACGCTTTGTCTGGGCCCCCGCCGTGGTGCTGGTGGACCAGCCCGCCAAGATTGCGGCACAGCCCACGGACCAGGCGACCGAGCCACCGCCCCCCCCAGCACGCGACGCCTTCACCCCGCGCGGCCGTGGCGGCGCAGCAGCGCCGCGCCCCAGCCCCCGCACTGCCAGCCCCCGCACTGCCAGCCCCGGCTGCAGCACCGACGGCTCTAGCGGCCGACCCTGACGACAAGGAAGACACCGTGGTGAATGGGCTGCTGCAGCTCATGGGCCAGGCCCGGCGCGATCTGCTCATCGTCTCGCCCTATTTCGTTCCCGGGCCTGAGATCACCACGGCTTTTGCCGCAGCGCGCGCCCGGGGCGTGCGGGTGCGCGTGCTGACCAATTCGCTGGCCTCGAACGACGCGCCCATTGCCCACGCCGGCTATGCGCGCCACCGCCAGGAACTGCTGGCCATGGGCGTCGATCTGTACGAAATGCACAGCGAGGCCACCAGCGTGCGCCGGGCCTTCAGCGGCACCGGCAGCGGCGGCGGCGCCACCGGCGCCTCGCGCGCGATGCTCCACTCCAAGCTGATGATCATGGACAACCGGTTGCTGGCTGTAGGCTCCATGAACCTGGATATGCGTTCGCAAAAACAGAACACCGAAATCGCCCTGCTGATCCGCAGCACCGATCTGGCGCGCCAGGCCAGCGCCCGCCTCGAGCAGGCGCTGCGCGAGAACGCCTGGCAGGTGCAGCAACAGGCCAGCGGTGGCCTTGTCTGGCGGGCACCGCAGGGCAGCGACCTGCAGGACGCCACGAGCGAGCCCGGTGCCAGCCTGACGCTGCGGCTGCTGTTGCTGCTGCTGGGGCCGCTGGCGTCCGACCATCTTCTGTAGCGGCTGCCCCTGCGGGGTGCGGCCGCCCCACTCTCAAGGCTGCAAGGCCGCCACCCAGGCCGTGATGGCACGCTGGTCGGTCATGGTGCGCACCTGCTGGTAGGCCCGCTCGGCCTCTGGATAGCGGCGACGCAGCAGGTTGAGCCATTGCTTGAGCCGGCCAGCGCGCTGGCGCGGCTCGAGGTCGTCGCACACCAGCGCCCAGAACGCCGCGATGTGCGGCAGCAAGGCAGGCCACTGCACCAGATCTGCGCCGGGCCGCCCCTGGTCGGCAGCGCGGATGGCGCGTGCCAGCCCGGGGTCGGCCACCATGCCGCGGCCCAGCATGAGGGCGTCGCAGCCCGACACCGCACGGCAGCGCTGCGCGTCGGCCACGGTCCAGACCTCGCCATTGGCCACCACGGGGATGCGCACGGCCGCGCGGATGGCCGGAATCTGCTCCCAGTAAGCAGGCGGGCGGTAGCCATCGGCCTTGGTGCGCGCATGCACCACCAGTTCACTGGCGCCGCCGGCCTCCATGGCCTGCGCGCATTCGCGCGCCAGGCTGGCATCGTTGAAACCCAGGCGCATCTTGGCCGACACCGGCAGGTGGGCCGGCACGGCACGGCGCACGGCGGCCACCAGCGTGGCGATGCGCTCGGGCTCCTGCAGCAGCGCCGCCCCGCCGCCGTGGCGGTTGACCACCTTGGCGGGGCAGCCAAAATTCAGATCGATGCCCTCGGGCCCCAGTGCCGCCAAGCGGGCCGCATTGTCGGCCATGCAGGCCGGGTCGGAGCCGAGCAGCTGCGCGCGCACGGGCACCCCCGCCAGCGTGCGCCCGCCATGGCGCAGCTCGGGCAGGTAGCGCAAAAACACCTTGTCGGGCAACACGGTGCCGGTCACGCGGATGAACTCGGACACGCAGCGGTCCACACCACCCACGCGGGTCAGCACATCACGCAGCACAAAATCCAGAAGCCCCTCCATGGGGGCGAGCAGCAGGGTCATGGGGCGACCCTCCCCCAAAGGGGGGAGGACATATACGGAAAGAATGACAAGAAAACGGGTGAAGGCGATTATCTGGCAATCACCAGTAGCTACAACAACAATAGCAAAACCACACACCAAAGCGCAACGCACCCGCATCGGCTACCACAGTGCGCCAGCCTGGCAGCCTGCGATGCAGGCGATGCAGACGCCAACGTGAGCAGGCTGTCAGGTCATCACAGCGTCATGGCACGGTGCTGCAATAGACGCCATCGTCTTGCCTGACCGTGCGCCCATGTTGCTCCAACGTACCGAAAAAGCCCGCCGCGAACTCTCGCCCGGCGTTCGCACCTTGAGCCTGCGCGAGCGCTCGCTGCTCTTGCTGGCAGATGGCAAGCCCCTGTCCGAACTGCAGGCCATGTACAGCGGCATCGGCGCGCAGATGGTCGAGCACCTGCTGCGCGAGGGCTACCTCGCCCACCGGACGAGCGCAGAGGCCGCAGACAGCCGCGCGCCAGAGCCCCCTGCCGAACCCACCGAAGCCCTGCGCACCCTGGCGGGCACCCGCATGTACCTGTTCGATCTGTGCGAGCGCCTGTTTGCACGCCGCGACCCCGATCTGGCCCACCGCTACCACGCTGCCCTGCGCGAAGCGCGCGATCGTCAAAGCATGCTGCAGGTGGGTGAAACCCTGGTGGCAGAGGTGGCGAGGCTGGCCGGAGCGGAACGCGCCCAGAGCATTCGCGAACGCCTGGAGCAGATGCAGCCGCCGCAACGCGCGCTGTCGGCGGCGATGAGCGACTGAGCTACCGCCCCGCCACCGCACCGCGCCGGCATCACGCCAGCCTGGTGCCCATCAGGCCGCGCCCAGGCGCCACAACGAGGTGACTTCCGCCGCACGGGCCGCGTGCAGCGCATCGCCGGCATCGGCCGCCTTGGCGTGGCGCGGACGAAGTTCAGCGCGGCCCAGCACCTGAAGGCCCGCCTCGGCAATCCAGCCCAGCAGCTGTTCGCGAGTGCGCAAGCCCAGGTGCTCGGCCAGGTCCGACAAAATGAGCCAGCCCTCGCCACCGGGCTCCAGATGGGCCGCAAGCCCTGCCAGAAAGCCCCGCAGCATGCGGCTGCCCTCGTCGTACACCGCATGCTCGACGGGCGAGCTGGGGCGTGCCGGCACCCAGGGCGGGTTGCACACCACCAGCGGTGCGCGACCGGCGGGAAACAAGTCCACCGCCTGCAGCTCGACCTGTGCCAGCACGCCCAGGCGCTGCAGGTTGTCACGGGCGCAGGCCAGCGCGCGCGGGTCCTGCTCGGTGGCCACCACGCGCTGAACGCCACGGCGCACCAGCAGGGCCGACAGCACGCCCGTGCCCACGCCGATGTCAAAGGCCAGCACCTTCGATGGCAGGTCGGCCGCTGCAACCAGGTCCACATATTCGCCGCGCACGGGCGAGAAAACGCCGTAGTACGGATGGATGCGGTTGTTCGGTGCGGCGCCCAGGGCAGGCACTTCCACGCCCTTCTTGCGCCACTCGTGCGCACCCACCAGGCCCAGCAGTTCGCGCAGCGAGGCCACCGAGCGTTCGCCCGTGGCCGGGCCCCAGGCCTCGGTGCAGGCCTGGCGCAGGTCAGGGGCGCGGCGCAGGTCAATGCCGTAATCGCCTTCCAAAGGGATCAGCAAGGCCGACAGCACGCGGGCGCGCTGGGCCTGCGCCTGGCGGTGCAGGTGAAACGCCTCGGCCGGCGTGGCCGCCGCGATCTTTTCTGCGGCCTTGGCCGCTGCCTTGGGCGGCTTGCGCTCCACCCGCCGCATGAGGGCCTGCAGCAGCATGCGGGCATTCTGGAAGTCGCCCTGCCACAGCAGGCCGGTGCCCTCGCAGGCCAGCCGGTAGGCCGTGTCGGCAGACAGCGTGTCATCGGCCAGCACCACGCGGCGCGGCGCGGCGGCCCCGCTTTCGGAGCGCCAAAGGGCTTCGTGGGCTTGGCCCGAGTCGCTCCAG
>DAOPUP010000205.1:0-4979 GCA_035350655.1 Acidovorax sp.
TGGTCATGATGGCGGTGCGCTGCAGGCTGGCCAGCAGCGGCGCGCGGCCCAGGGTCACGCTGTTGGTGTGGTTGCGCGGGATCACGCGGTTGTAGTCGGGGAACTTGCCCTCGACCAGCTTGGTGACAAACTCCATGCCACCAAACGTGAACTTGGCCTGGTTGTTGGCAAACTGCATTTCGATGTGGGGCTGGTTGTCGCCACCCGCATCAGACAGCAGGCGCTGCAGCTCGATCACCGTCTTGCGCGGCAAAATCACCTCTTGCTTGGGCACTTCCACATCCAGTGTGGCGCTGGCAAAGGCCAGGCGGTGGCCGTCGGTGGCCACCAGGCTCAGTTGCTTGCCTTCGGCGACAAACAAGATGCCGTTGAGGTAATAGCGGATGTCCTGCACCGCCATGGCAAACGACACCTGGCCCAGCAGGTCTTTGAGCGTCTTTTGCGGCACGCTGAACACGGGGCCAAAAGCCGCCGACTCCTGCACCAGCGGAAAATCTTCAGCCGGCAGCGTCTGCAGCGTGAACCGGCTTTTGCCGCCCTTCAAAATGAGCTTGGACTGGGCCGATTCCAGGCTCACCGTCTGGTCGCCGGGCATGGTGCGCAGGATGTCGATGAGCTTGCGTGCGCCCACCGTGGTGGTGAAGTCGCCAGTGTCGCCACCGAGCTCGGCGGTGGTGCGGATCTGGATTTCAAGGTCGCTGGTCGTCAGCTGCAGCGCATTGCCCGTCTTGCGAATCAGCACGTTGGCCAAAATGGGCAGGGTATGGCGGCGCTCCACGATGCCGCAGACCGATTGCAGAACCGCGAGAACCTTGTCTTGTGTTGCCTTCAGGACGATCATGTCAACCTCTTGTGGTTTTTGGAACGGTGCGTGGACAGCAGCACGGACCGTGCCTCCTGCCTGCCGCATAAACCGCCATTTTGCCCGTTAACCGGGGCGCTTCCGTTGGGGGCTTGCACCACCTGCATCAGCCCTTGAGTGTTTGCTCCAGCACATGCAGCTGCTGGTTCAGTTCGGTGAGTTGCTGGCGCTCGCCGGAAATCTTGCGCACGGCGTGCAGCACCGTGGTGTGGTCACGGCCGCCAAACAATTCTCCGATTTCGGGAAGACTCTTTTGCGTCAGCTCCTTGGCCAGGTACATGGCAATCTGGCGCGGGCGGGCAATGCTGGCCGGGCGCTTCTTGCTGTACATGTCGGCGACCTTGATCTTGTAATAGTCGGCCACCGTCTTCTGGATGTTTTCCACAGAAATCTGCCGGTTCTGGATGGACAGCAGGTCGCGCAGCGCCTCGCGGGCCAGCTGGATGGAGATCTCCTTCTGGTTGAAGCGCGAATAGGCCAGGATCTTGCGCAGCGCGCCCTCGAGCTCGCGCACGTTGGAGCGCACGTTCTTGGCCACGAAAAAGGCCACTTCCTCGGGCATTTCGGTGCTTTCGGCGCGGGCCTTGTTGATCAGGATGGCCACGCGCATTTCGAGCTCGGGCGGTTCGATGGCCACCGTGAGGCCCGAATCGAAGCGCGATACCAAGCGCTCGTGGATGTTGGCCAGGCCCTTGGGATAGGTGTCGCTGGTCATCACGATGTGCGACTTTTTGGCCAGCAGGGCTTCGAACGCGTTGAAGAATTCTTCCTGCGTGCGGTCCTTGTTGGCAAAAAACTGCACATCGTCAATCAGCAGCAAATCAAGCGAGTGGTAACGCTCCTTGAACTCGTCGAAAGCGCGGCGCTGGTAGGCCTTAACCACATCCGACACAAACTGCTCGGCGTGGATGTAGAGAACTTTGGCATCGGGCCGGTCGGCCAGCAGGCGGTTACCCACAGCGTGCATCAGGTGGGTCTTGCCCAGGCCCACGCCGCCATAGATGAAGAGCGGGTTGTACAGATGCCCGGGCATGCCCGCCACATGCATGGCGGCCGAGCGCGCCATGCGGTTGGCCGTGCCTTCCACCAGCGTTTCGAATGTCAGGGCCGGATTGAGCCGGGTGCGAAAGGCGCCCGCCGGGGCTTCATCGCTGCCCTGGGAGGGGGCTTCGGCAGGGCTGGCGGGTGCAGCGGCTGCGGGTCGGATGTAAGTACGGGCAACGGATTCCCGCTGAGCAAGCGCTAACTCCAGCGTGATGGATTGGCCGTAGAGAGCCTCCAGCAGGGCCGCAATGCGGCCCGCGTACTGGGCGCGGATCCAGTCGAGCTTGAAGCGGTTGGCCACCAGCAGCGTGACCTTGGAAAAGTCTTCCGCCACCTGTGCGACCAGGGGCTTGATCCAGGTGTTGAATTGGGGCTCGGGCAGGTCTTGGGCAAGCTGCTCAACGCAGGCCTGCCAAAGGCCCTGGCCTGCATCGGTGCCAGGCTGGCCCATGGGGCTGCGATGGAATTCCTCGGTCATTTCAGGGGGCATTCTTGTTGTGGATAGGAGGCAAGGTTCCAGGCTGCGGATTGTAGCTTGTCAAGGAGTTATCCACAATTTGAAAGGCGCCATTCTGGAGTGGGTGCCAGGAGGTGGATGCCCGACGGTCCGCGCCCTCCCTAAAGGCCCACAAAACGACAGGCATTGCCAGCCAGCGCCAAGCCTGCGATAATTTTGGGTTTCCCTGAATGTGTTCAGGGTGATTTGACCCGGCGCGCCGTTATTTCTGCCCCGCAAGTCTTTGGTTTGTGCGAATCCCGCAAGGGGCGCAGCGGCCACGGCTGGCGGGGTTCAAGAGCAGCAGTCCGGAACTGAGCCTCAAGGAATAGCAAAATGAAACGTACTTACCAGCCCTCCAAGACGCGCCGTGCGCGCACCCACGGTTTCCTCGTTCGCATGAAGACCCGCGGCGGCCGCGCCGTGATCAACGCACGCCGCGCCAAAGGCCGCAAGCGCCTGGCCGTCTAAGGCCGTTACGGTCTCCGGCCTGCTCCCCGGTTTGCGCCGTCAGGTTCCAAACGGGGCGCTTGCATGCAACGGCTAAAAACCCGTCCGCAGTTCCAGGCGGCCATGGCGGGAGGCACTGTCTCCCGCACTGCGCATTTTGCGCTGCACCGTCTGGTGCTGGACGCTGACAAAGCTGCCGGCGCAGTGGCAGGCACTGCGCCTCCAGGGCCCGACTCCTTGTCATCTGCGCAAGGGTCGCAGGCCCTGTTTGGCGTTTCTGATGTGTGGCTTGGCGCCATGGTGCCCAAGCGCTGGGCGCGCCGCGCCGTGACGCGCAACACCATCAAGCGGCAAATCTATGCCGTGGCGGCCTCGTTCGAGACCCGTTTGCCGCAAGCGGCCCATGTGGTGCGCTTGCGCTCCACGTTTGATCGCAAGCAGTTCGTCAGTGCCACGTCCGACGCGCTCAAGCAGGCGGTGCGTGCCGAGCTGCTGCAGCTGTTTGGTCACGCGGCGCGTCGCCCCGTGGCGCAGGTGCCAGCGTCAGCGCAGGTGGCGCCATGATGCGTGGTTTGCTGATCGGTGTGGTCAAGGGCTACCGGCTTTTCCTTAGCCCCTGGCTGGGATCGGCCTGCCGGTTCGAGCCCACCTGTTCGGCTTATGCGTTGCAGGCGCTGGAGCAGCACGGTGCTGCGGCGGGCAGTTACCTTACAGTGCGCAGGCTGGTACGCTGCCATCCCTGGTGTGACGGGGGCCACGATCCGGTTCCTTCGGACCCGCAAGACTTGCCGCGCAGCATGCGGCTTTTCTCGCGGTTTTCCCATTCCACCACCCAACCATCCTCACCAAAGAAGTCTTCATGAACGACATTCGCCGCACCATCCTGTGGGTGATTTTTGGCTTTTCCATGGTTCTGCTGTGGGACAAGTGGCAGCTGCACAACGGCAACAAGGCCACCTTTTTCCCCTCCACCCCGGCGCTGACGGCGCCTGCCGCCTCGGGGGCTGCGTCCGGCGCCACCGGTGCGGCCAGTGTTCCGGCACCCAGCGCGACGGTTGTTGCTGCGCCGCAGGGTGCTGCGGCGGTGCCCGGCCAACCGGCCCCCGCAGCGTCCGCCGTGCGCGAGCGCGTGGAAGTCACCACCGATGTCTACCGCCTCACGTTTGACAGCGAAGGCGGCTCGCTCACCCATGCCGAGTTGCTCAAGCATGTGGACATGGCCGACAAGACCCGCAACTTCGTGCTGTTCGACGAAAGTGCCCAGCGGGTGTATGTGGCCCAGACGGGCCTGATCGGCGGTGGTTACCCCACCCACAAGACGGTGATGAAGGCCGTGCCAGGCCCCCGCGCCCTCCAGGATGGCGCCAACGAACTGAGCGTGCGCTTTGAATCGCCCGACCTGGGCGGACTGAAGCTGGTCAAGACCTGGACGCTCCAGCGGGGTTCGTACGACATGGCCGTGGCCCATGAGGTGGTGAACACCGGCAGCGCGGCCGTTTCGCCCCAGCTGTATCTGCAACTGGTGCGCGATGGCAACCCGCCGCCCGGAGAGTCGTCGTTCTATTCCACCTTCACCGGCCCGGCGGTCTATACCGACGCCAAGAAATACCAGAAGGTCGAGTTCAAGAAGATCGAAGAAGGCAAGCCCGAGTTCGAAAAGACCGCCACTAACGGCTATGTGGCCATGGTGCAGCACTACTTTGCCAGTGCCTGGCTGCTGGGTGACGGTATCCAGCGTGACCTTTTCATGCGCAAGGTGGATGCCAACCTGTATTCGGTGGGCATGATCACGCCGCTGGGCGAAATCGCACCGGGTGCCAGCAAGACCGTGCAGGCACAGCTGTTCGCCGGCCCGCAGATCGAGAAAACCCTGGAGGCCCTGACGCCTGGTCTGGAACTCGTCAAGGACTACGGCTGGCTCACCATCCTGGCCAAGCCGCTTTACTGGCTGCTCGACCAGCTGCACAAGATCCTGGGCAACTGGGGCTGGTCCATCGTGGGCCTGGTGCTGCTGCTCAAGATCCTGTTCTATTGGCTCAACGCCAAGGCCTATGCCAGCATGGCCAAGATGAAGGCCATCAACCCCAAGATCATGGAGATGCGTGAGCGCCTCAAGGACAAGCCGCA
>DAOPUP010000206.1:0-4934 GCA_035350655.1 Acidovorax sp.
TCCAGGAAGCCGACGGCAAGGACATCATCTACGTGCTCGAAGTGAACCCGCGCGCCTCGCGCACGGTGCCCTTTGTCAGCAAGGCCACCGGCATCCAGCTGGCCAAGGTGGCGGCACGCTGCATGGCCGGCCAGACGCTGGCCGCGCAGGGCATCACCAAGGAGGTGACACCGCCATACTTCAGTGTGAAGGAAGCCGTGTTCCCGTTCGTCAAGTTCCCTGGCGTGGACACCATCCTCGGCCCCGAGATGAAATCCACCGGCGAAGTGATGGGCGTAGGCAAGACCTTTGGCGAGGCCTTCGTGAAGAGCCAGATGGGCGCGGGCACCAAGCTGCCCACCTCGGGCAAGGTGTTCCTTACGGTGAAGAACAGCGACAAGGCACGGGCCGTGGACATCGCGCGCCAGCTTGTGGCTCTGGGCTTCGAACTGGTGGCCACCAAGGGCACTGCGGCGGCCATCGAGGCAGCCGGTGTGCCGGTCAAGGTGGTCAACAAGGTGACCGAAGGCCGTCCGCACATCGTGGACATGATCAAGAACAACGAAATTGTCATGGTCATCAACACGGTGGAAGAGCGCCGCAACGCCATCGCCGATTCGCGTGCCATCCGCACCTCGTCGCTGCTGGCGCGGGTCACCACCTTCACCACCATCTTTGGCGCAGAAGCAGCTGTCGAGGGCATGAAATACCTCGACAAGCTCGACGTGTATTCGGTGCAGGAACTGCACGCCCAACTGGTGGCCTGAGCCCCAGCAAACGCGGCATAATCTGCCGCTGACCAGACACCGCCGCGCGGCAACGTGCGGCGGTTTCCTTTTGTAGGGTCGCCAGCGGCGCGCCATGGAAAACTCCATGGCAGTCCGTGGTGACTGACCGGTGGTGCTGCTTCGCAAGCCCGCCGTTTTGATAGATGGAGACTCAACAGAATGGCCACCATTCCCATTACCAAGCGCGGTGCTGAAATGCTCAAGGCAGAGTTGCATCGCCTCAAGACCGTCGAGCGGCCCGCCGTGATCACCGCGATTGCCGAAGCACGCGCGCAAGGCGACCTGAGCGAAAACGCCGACTACGACGCTGCCAAGGATCGCCAGGGGTTCATTGAGGGCCGCATCCAGGAGATCGAGGGCAAGCTCTCAGTGGCCCAGGTCATTGATCCGAGCGGTGTGGATGGCGGCGGCAAGGTGGTTTTTGGTGCCACGGTCGAGCTGGAGGACGAAGATTCTGGCGACATGGTGAAGTACCAGATCGTGGGCGAGGACGAGGCCGATCTGAAGCAGGGCCTGATCAACATTTCGAGCCCGATTGCCCGCGCCCTGATCGGCAAGGAAGAGGGCGACACCGCCGAAGTGCAGGCGCCGGGCGGCATCCGACGCTACGAAGTGGTGGCCGTCAGCTACCTGTGACGCCAGGCGCCATGCTCAGCCGCCTTTCCGCACTTCTGGCCGCCCTCTGGTGGGGCAGTCTGACGACCATAGGGTTCCTGGTGGTGCCGCTGCTGTTTGCGCATTTGCCGAGCCCCGCACTGGCAGGTGGCATGGCGGCGCGGCTGTTTGCCGCGCAGACCTGGGTGACGGTGGTGTGCTGTGTGTTGCTGCTGCTGATTTCTAGGCCCAAAGGCCAGGTGGTCCAGTATTCATGGGCACAGACAGCTATGGTTTTTATAGTTGGCGGATTGCTGCTGGCATTGCTGGCCCAGTTTGGCGTGGCGCCGCGCATCGTTGCCCGGCAGGATTTGCGCCTGTGGCACACGGTGGGGAGCGTGATGTATGCCGTGCAGTGGGGCTGCGCCCTGGTGGTGCTCTGGCACACCTTGCGGACCGGTGCGTCCACCACGCTACCCACCACGCGATCGCAAGCCTGACAAGTCCCTGGACGGGGCTTGGCAGGCGGCCATCAATCCATCACTCGTGCCAGTGATCGGCCACCCAGGTGGCGGGGCGGATGTAGCGAAAACGGCGATTGCGCCGCCCCGCCAGCGCATCTGGTGGGTTGCATTCCCCATGAAAGATCACGATGCGTGCCCCCGGTGGCACGAACGGGGCTTTCCAGTAATTGGTGGGCCAACGCGGAATGCCGTGGTATTTGAAGCTCGGGCACCAGGCCGCGGGCCAGTACTGCAGCTTGCCTTGCTTGTGCAAAAAATCCGACAGATAGGCCTGCTCGTTGCGGAACTGCTGGCGAATGGTGTCGAAATGACCCCGAAAATACTCCAGCACATCCGGGTGGGCTCCGAGCTCGAACCGGTACACCGACGAGTTGCCGGTGATGCGCCACGGCCGTTTGTAGTCGTGAATGATCAGGAATTCACCGGGCTGGGTGAAAAATTCTTCCAGGCTGCCCGTGACCACCACATCCACATCCAGAAACAGTGCCGTGCCGGTGAGGCCATGCAGATCGGCGCTGAATGTGGCCAGCTTGGTCCAGCCGCGCTCCGGAATGCCCGCAGGCAGGTCCAGGGGGGGGATGGGCAAACACTGCACTTCGCTGCGGATGCCCTGGCTGTCGTCCGTGAGGCAGATGAAACGGAAATCCCCGCTCAGGTGGCGCCGCACCATGGCGTAGAGGCGATTGACATACTCGGGGCCGTATTTCGTGCCCCATTTCATGCAGATGACGTGGCGCTCGCGCGCCGAGGCTGCGGCTGTCATGCGACTCAGTCAGCCTGGCGTTTCTTGATCGACTTGAGCTTGGGCTTCTTGGCCCGCTTGATCTGCCCGCCAGGCGTCAGGCGCTGGTTGCCCAGCACGCGCAGCTGCTTGATTTCAGGCCGCTGACCGCCGCGCTTGCTGTATTTGAGCACCTTGACGTCGCGCGGGCCGGGCATGCGGTCTTCGTCCAGTGTGCGCTCCTTGGCGGGCTGGGGGCGCCAGAGCACCAGCAGCTTGCCGATGTGCTGGATGGGGGCAGCGTTCAGGTCTGCAGCGAGCTGCTGGTACATCAGTTCGCGGGCGGTCCGGTCATCGTTGAAGATGCGTACCTTGATCAACCCATGGGCGTTCAGGGCGGCATCGATTTCTTTTTGAACCGCGGGGGTCAGGCCATCTCCACCTACAAGGACGACGGGGTCGAGGTGGTGGGCGTTGGCGCGGTGTTCCCGGCGCTCTGCGGGAGTCAGTTGAATTTGGGGCATGGCCGTATTATCGAGGCAGGATGAAAAATCAATGAAAGTTAAAACCCAAAGCAAGAAGGTCAACAAGGCCTGGTTGAACGACCATGTCAATGACACCTACGTCAAACTGGCCCACAAAGAGGGCTATCGGGCGCGTGCCGCCTACAAGCTCAAGGAAATCGACGAGCAGCTGGGGCTGATCAAGCCGGGCCATACGGTGGTGGACCTGGGCTCTACCCCCGGGGCCTGGAGCCAGTATGTGCGCCGGCGGCTGTCACCGGCAGGGGCGGCGGCCGGGCAACTCAATGGCTGCATTATTGCGCTGGACATCTTGCCCATGGAGCCGATCGAGGGAGTGACCTTCCTGCATGGCGACTTCCGCGAGCCCGGGGTGTTGCAGCAATTGGAAGACGCTTTGCAGGGCAGGGCGGTGGATGTGGTGGTATCCGATATGGCGCCGAATCTGTCCGGCATCGAGTCGGCCGACGCCGCGCGCATCGCGCACCTGGTCGAGCTTGCGGTGGACTTTGCCTGCCAGCACCTCAAGCCCGAGGGTGCGCTGGTCGTCAAGCTGTTCCATGGCAGCGGCTACGGCGAGCTGGTGGCGCTGTTTAAGCGCCACTTCAAAACCGTCAAACCGCTCAAGCCCAAGGCATCGCGCGACAAATCGTCTGAGACCTTCCTGGTGGGCCTTGGGCTCAAGAATGTGACCTGAGCGGGCTTGCCTCACATCAAGGCACCGTGAAATTCGCCTGCAAAGCCCGCGCTGTTTCCATGGCCGCTAGGGGGAATAGGGATGGCTGGATGGCTTGAAACACCTAAAATGGGCCGCAGATGCGTGCCATGACGGCAGTGTGTCCGTTTTCTGTTTTCCGCAACTGGAGCTCCGCTTGAACAATCAGTGGTTTTCAAAAATTGCCGTATGGCTGGTTATCGCCATGGTGCTGTTCACGGTGTTCAAACAGTTTGACACCCGTGCTGGCGCCAGTGCAGGCCATGTCGGCTACTCGGAATTCCTTGAGGAAGTCCGAAGCAACCGCATCAAGAGCGCCACCATCCAGGAAGGCCAGGGCGGCACCGAGATCGTTGCCGTCACCAATGATGACCGCAAGATTCGCACCACGGCCACCTACCTCGACCGCGGCTTGGTGGGCGACCTGATCAACAACAACGTCAAGTTTGACGTCAAGCCCCGTGAAGAAGGCTCTTTGCTCATGACCCTGCTGGTCAGCTGGGGTCCCATGCTGCTGCTGATTGGCGTGTGGGTGTATTTCATGCGCCAGATGCAGGGCGGAGGCAAAGGTGGTGCCTTCAGCTTCGGTAAGAGCAAAGCGCGCATGCTGGACGAAAACACCAACCAGGTCACCTTTGCCGATGTGGCTGGCTGCGATGAAGCCAAGGAAGAAGTCAAGGAAGTTGTTGACTTCCTGAAAGATCCACAAAAATTCCAGAAGCTCGGTGGCCGCATCCCGCGCGGGCTGTTGTTGGTCGGCCCGCCCGGCACCGGCAAGACCCTGCTGGCCAAGTCCATTGCGGGCGAAGCCAAGGTGCCGTTCTTCAGCATTTCGGGTTCGGACTTCGTCGAGATGTTCGTCGGCGTGGGCGCTGCTCGTGTGCGCGACATGTTCGAGCAGGCCAAGAAGAGCGCGCCATGCATCATCTTCGTTGACGAGATCGATGCCGTCGGTCGGCACCGCGGGGCTGGCCTGGGCGGCGGTAACGACGAGCGCGAGCAGACCTTGAATCAGATGCTCGTCGAGATGGACGGTTTCGAGACCAATCTGGGCGTGATCGTGGTGGCCGCCACCAACCGGCCGGACATTCT
>DAOPUP010000207.1:0-4911 GCA_035350655.1 Acidovorax sp.
CTGGCCCTGATCGCGCCCGACACCAGCCCGCGCGGCGAAGCGGTGCAATCCCTGCCTGGCGCAACGGCCAGCTGGGATTTTGGCATTGGCGCAGGCTTCTACCTGGACGCCACGCAGGCCCCCTGGAACACCCACTGGCGCATGGAGAGCTACCTGCTGCAAGAGCTGCTGCCCCTGGTCGGCCAGCACCTACCCATCGACCTGCAGCGCCTGGGCATCTTTGGCCACAGCATGGGCGGCCATGGGGCGCTCACACTGGCACTGCGGCACCCGGGCCGGTTCAAGACGGTGTCTGCCTTCGCGCCCATTTGCGCACCCACCCAGTGCCCCTGGGGCGAAAAAGCCTTCACGGGCTACCTCGGGGCGGACCGCACCACCTGGATCGAGCACGACGCCACGGTGCTCATGCAGCACCAGCCCATCGCCCCCTACCCGGCGGGCATCCTCATCGACCAGGGCCTGAACGACAAATTCCTGGCCGACCAGCTGCATCCCCACCTGTTCGAAGCCGCCTGTGCCGCCATCGACCAGCCGCTCACGCTGCGCCGCCATGCAGGCTATGACCACGGCTATTACTTTGTGCAGACCTTTGTGGCCGACCACCTGCAGCACCACGCCAAAGGGCTGGCCTGAGCATTAATGCCTGCTTAAGCGGCAATGGAGACAATCACTGTTATGCCTTTGTTCCCGCAGCGCCTAAAGCGCCTTGTTTTCGGCCGTCGCGCCATCGCCCATCCTCCTCACCCGTCCCGCGACATCCACCCCGCGTGGGTCGTGGTGCTGGCCAGCGCTTGGCTGGCCACCGCCTGCAATGTGCCGTTGTGGCGGGAGGTGGCAATGCTACCGGGCCAGGGCACGCTGCGCGGCTGGGGCTTTGCGCTGGCATTTGCGGTCATCGTGGCGGCAGGCAATGCCGCCCTGCTGAGTCTGCTAGCCTGGCGCTGGACGCTCAAGCCCGCCGTCACGGTCATGCTCCTCATGGCCGCTTTTGGCGCCTATTTCATGCTCGCCTACGGCATTGCGATCGATGCCAGCATGCTCGACAACGTCATGCAGACCGATGTGAAGGAGGCCGGCGATCTGCTCAACTGGCGCATGCTGGCCACCGTGCTGGCGCTGTCGGCCCCCCCGCTGCTGTGGCTGTACCGCCGCCCGGTGCGGCGCATGCATGCCTTTCGCCACATGGCCCACAACGGTGCCCTGCTGGTGGGTGCCATCGTGGTCATCGTGGTCAGCCTGCTGCTCGTGTTCCAGGACTTCGCCTCGACCATGCGCAACCACACCAAGCTGCGCTACCTGATCAATCCGCTCAACAGCGTGTACGCCCTCGGTCACATTGCCACCAAGCCGCTGCGACTGGACACCAGCAAGCTCATGCCCCTGGGCCGGGATGCCCAGCTGGGTGCCAGCTATGCGGGCCAGCAAAAGCCTCCCCTGCTGGTGCTGGTGCTGGGCGAAACCGGCCGCAGCGTGAATTTCGGGCTGAACGGCTACCAACGGCCCACCACGCCGCTGCTGTCGGCCCGCAGCGACCTGGCCACGGCACTCAACGCCTGGTCTTGCGGCACCAGCACAGCCGCGTCGGTGCCCTGCATGTTTTCGCACCTGGGGCGCGCCGGCTTCGAGGCGCGCAAGGCCAATTATGAAAGCCTGATTGATGTGCTGCACCACGCGGGCCTGGCCGTGCTGTGGCTGGACAACCAGGCCGGCTGCAAGGGCGTGTGCGAGCGTGTCAGCGAAGTGCGCACCACGGCGCTGAAAGACCCGGTCTTGTGCCCCGGTGGCGAATGCCTGGACCCCATCATGCTCAAGGACCTGGACCAGCGCCTGGCCGAGCTGCCCGCCGAGCAGCGCAGCCGCGGCACCGTGGTCGTGATGCACCAGATGGGCAGCCACGGCCCCGCCTACTTCAAACGCTCGGCCGCGGCCCTGAAGAAATTCCAGCCCGAGTGCACCTCCAACAACCTGCAGGAATGCACGCAGGCACAGGTGGTGAACGCCTACGACAACAGCATCGTGCAGACCGACCAGTTTCTCGATTCAGTGATCAATTGGCTCTCAGCCCAATCAAAGCAATCACAAACAGCTATGATTTATGTAGCAGACCATGGGGAATCGCTGGGCGAGAACAACATCTACCTGCATGGCCTGCCCTATTCCATCGCGCCCGACGTGCAAAAGCATGTGCCCTGGATCACCTGGCTCTCGCCCGCCATGCAGACGCGCAGCGGCGTCTCCACCCCCTGCCTGCAAAAAGACCTGACCGAGCGACGCATCAGCCACGACCACTATTTTCATTCGGTGCTGGGCCTGATGGACGTGAAAACCAGCGCCTACAACCCTGCGCTGGACATGTTCACAAGCTGCCGTCCGGCGGGCTGACAGCTCCCGGGACCTCAGCGCGCCACCAGCCACTCTTTCGCCTCGCTCAGCAAGTGCCGCTGAAACACCTGGGCGATCGGTGACAGTTGCTTGCCCCTGGGCCAGACCAGGTGCCACTGCGACTGGATGGGAAAGCTCTGCACATGCAGAACCGCCAGACCCTCGTGGTGCGCGCCCAGCGTATGCCGGGACAAGATGGAAACGCCCAATTGGCCCTCGACGGACTCCTTGATGGCCTCGTTGCTTCCCAGCTCCAGCACCGCGGTCGGGGCAAAACCTTGCAGGCGCAGGTGCGCGTCGGTGGCCATGCGGGTGCCCGAGCCCTTTTCACGCAGGATGAAACGCTCGCCCTGCAGTTGTGCCAGCGTCACGCGCTTTTTGAGCGCCAGCGGATGGGTGGCTGCGGCAATGACCACCAGCGGGTTGGGCATCAGGATCTGATCCTCCAGCGGCAAGTCGGCCGGCGGCACGGACATGACATAGAGATCGTCCAGATTGCTGCGCAGGCGCGTGATGACATGGTCGCGGTTGAGAATTTCTAGCGAAATGTCGATCTGCGGGTGCAGCTTGCAAAAACTGCCCAGCAGGCGGGGGATGAAGTATTTGGCAGTGCTCACCACGGCCACCTTCAGGCGCCCGCTGGTCAGCCCTTTGGCGCCCGCCACACGCTGCTCAAACGCATCCCACTCGCCGGCGATGGCACGTGCCGTGCGGGCCAGCGCCTGCCCGGCCTCGGTAAGGTGAACCCGGCGCGAAACCACTTCATACAGCGGCATACCCACAGCCAGCGTCACCTCGCGCAACTGCATCGATGCCGTGGGCTGCGTGACGTGCATGCACCTGGCGGCGGCGCTGACGCTGCCGGTTTCAGCCAGCGCCAGAAAAAGCCGCAGCTGGCGAAAAGTGATATTCATCGATATTTATCTATAGATAACTACATTTGAATCGATTTTACTTTGCACCCTGCACTGCATAGCATTCCTGCAAAAGGAGTTGAACGATGCAAAGCTTGCTGGACCCTGCGATCTTGTTTTTTGCCCTGGGAGTGTTTGCGGGGGTCGTCCGATCGAACCTGGAGATGCCGGCGGCGATCTCGAAGTTCTTGTCGATCTACCTGCTGGTCGCGCTGGGGCTCAAGGGAGGTTTTGCGCTGGCAGCCTCGGGGCTCACTCCCGGCGTGGCCAGCAGCCTGGGGCTTGCGGTGCTGCTGGCCGTGGTGGTGCCGCTGGTGGGCTATGCAGTGCTACGGCGAGTGCTTTCGGGCTTCAACGCGGCAGCGGTGGCGGCCACCTATGGGTCGGTCAGCGCGGTGACGTTTGTGACAGCCACGCAGTATCTGGAGTCGCAGCACATTGCCTACGGCGGCTACATGGCGGCGGCCATGGCGCTGATGGAGTCGCCCGCCATCATCCTGGCGGTGATGCTGGCCAATGCGATGCGGCAGCGGCAGGCTGTGGCAGCAACCGTGCCAACCCGCCTCCTGCGCGTGCAACCACTGGTGGCCATGGCATCGGCCGCGGGCCCTGCCCTGGGTGGCGGCAGCGCAGGCGGGGCTTCAGGCAAGCCGGGGCCGCGCCTCTCGGTGGGCAAGATCCTGCACGAGTCGTTTACCGATGGCACACAGTTGCTGTTGCTGGGCGCCATGGTGATTGGACTGCTGACTGGCGACGCGGGCAAGGCAGCGTTGCAGCCATTCTCGGGCGACCTGTTCAAGGGCATGCTCTGCCTGTTTTTGCTAGACATGGGCCTGTCCACTGCGCGCAACCTGCCTGCGGTATGCAAGCAGTCCCCCTGGGTTCTGGCCTATGCGGTGCTGGGACCGCTGACGCATGCAAACCTGGCACTGGTGCTGGCCTGGTTGCTGCAAGTGCCGGCCGGTGATGCCGTGCTGCTGATGGTGCTGGCGGCCAGCGCATCGTATATCGCGGTACCTGCGGTGGTGCGCTATGCCATCCCCGAAGCCAACCCGTCGCTCTATGTGAGCCTGTCGCTGGGGGTCACGTTTCCGCTGAACATCCTGCTGGGTATTCCGCTGTACACGCAGGTGGTGCGGCAGGTGTGGATGGGCTAGGAGCTTCGTGCAACGCTAAAACAGGCACCCCTGCCCGCGTGCCAGCGCCGGGCGGAACTGGCCCAGGTCCAGCTCCACCCGCTCGCGGTTGAACCCCAGCCGGCGGCAGGTGGTCGCAAACCGCTGGCGCAGCAGATCGGCCCACAGGCCCGCCCCCTTCATGCGAGACACATAGCTGCTGTCGTAGGTCTTGCCTGCAGCACGGGCCGCAGGGTCCAGGTGATGCAAGTCCTGGATGCGCGCCATCACCCGCGCCGCGCGCTCGGGGTAGTGCAGCGCCAGCCACTCACGAAACAACGCATCGAGCTCCCAGGGCAACCGGATGACCGTGTAGAACGCGCTGCGCGCACCGGCCTCTTGCGCCGCCGCCAGCACCTGTTCCATGTCTTCGGTGATGAAGGGAATCTGCGGCGCCACGCTCACACCCACGGGCACGCCCGCCTCGGCCAGCGCGCGAA
>DAOPUP010000208.1:0-4900 GCA_035350655.1 Acidovorax sp.
GGCAAGCGAGCGCTCAACCTTCCTTGGCCGAACGTGTTTCGAGGCCCAAAACTCGCGCCATACTTGGCCTCATGCGGTTGAATTTCCTATCCGTAGGCCAGCGTTGCATCATCCCCTGCGAGTATTTTTATGAGCCGTACTACCAGGCCGGCGTGCGGGCGGTGCGTTGGCGCATCGGCCGACCGGGCAACGTGCCTATGGGTATCGCCGGCATCTACAGGAGGTCGAGTTTTTCAGACGGCACGCAGGGCTGGAGTTTTGCCATGCTGACGGTGAACGCCGACGACCATCCCTTCATGTCGAGATTCCATGCGCCTGGCGATGAGAAGCGCATGGTGTTGATCCTGGATGCAGAGCAATACGGGCCCTGGTTGCAAAGTGACGTGGACCACGCGCACAAGTTCTTTCAACAGTGGCATGGCGAACTGCAGGGGGAGCCAGCGCCGTTGGCACCGCCGCGTGCGACCGGCGAACTTTTCTAGAAGTCCGGGGAGCTGGGCCGCATGCTCGCGTTGATGCATGAGATCGACCATAACGGGCTGAATCATCTGTTGGAACCGCTACGCAAAGCGCGCGGTATCTAATCTCGCTTCAGGGTTGCTGCTTCGCCATGACCGAGTTTCTTGCAGCACCCAATCCCTAAAGGCCAGAATAGGCGCCTCATCGGCCCGGCTCTCCAGACTGACAATGTAGTAGCTCCCGGCACTTCGAAGTGTGCTTTGCAGCGGCGCGACCAGTGACGAACCAAGTGCGTCTTGTGGAATGAGAATTGAAGGGATGATCGCAATACCGCCCCCCTCTTCAGCGGCACGCAATCCCATGAAGAAATGGCTGAGAGTCCTGCGATCCCCAGACGGAACGTTCAGACCATGAGCAGCCAGCCAATGATCCCATGCACCTTTGCGTGAAAGAGTGTGGATGAGGGGAAAGCGCAGCAAGTCTGCTGCGCAACTGATCTCGGGCACACCAGTCAGGAGAGAGCGCGAGATCACCGGAAGAAGTACGTCGGACGCGACAAAGTCAACGCGAACGCCGCGCCAGTTTTGCACGATTTCGGAGTCGACGCGCGGGCAATTTTCAGCGTACGAATCACCCGGCACCCGACCAACTCGTATGGCTATGTCAGTGTCAGTGTGCTGAAAATCGACTGCGTCTATCGCTGTCGCCAGGCGGACGTCCAGATCGGGGTGTCGCTCTACAAAGCCTGCCAGGCGGGGCATCAGCCAGCTTGTGCCAAAGGTTGGCAACACGCTGATTGTCAGCACCGTGCGGCCAGACACGCGCATCGCTCGCTGGGTGGCGCGGTCAATGTCCCGCAGCGACCGCTGTACGTCCAGGTAGTAGTCGCGCCCCACCGCAGTGAGCTCTATCCGCCTGGTAAATCGGTCAAACAATTTTTGACCAAGCATGTCTTCGAGCAGTCGAATCTGGCGGCTGACGGCACCTTGCGTGATGTGCAGTTCCGCAGCAGCGAGCGTGAACGAAAGATTTCTGGCGGACGCCTCGAACGCGCGAAGAACGATTGATACGGGGATGCGTGATTGCATTGTTGCAGTATGCATTACCTGAGGGAATGCATAGACTGCGCATAAATCGTTTGAAGAGCGCCCGCGCGTTCCCTACGATGCCATCTGCACAAGCTAAACATCACTTCTGATACTTGCTGCGCCAATGGAGCTGCCATGCCTTGCAACTCGTCTCCGCTAGGGTTCTCTCTTCGCCGTCGTCACGTCACCTTGTCCTTGATGGGGCTCGCGTTGAACGCGCGGGCGGCAGACTATCCGGACAAGCCGGTAAAAATGATGGTTGGATTTTCGCCCGGAGGAACTGTCGACGCTGCAGGGCGAATGATGGCAGGTGCACTTCAAAAAGCAACGAACCAAAATTTTATTGTCGAGAACAAACCTGGGGTCGGTGGAATGCTGGCGCTGATGGAGACCGCACGCGCCGCCCCGGACGGCTACACGCTGGCCGTTGGCTCGGCCGGACCTCTCACTGTGAGTCCGACGTTGTTCAAGAGTGCGAAATTCGATCCAAGAAAGAGTCTGGAGCCGGTGATCTGGTTCATCAACAGTCCAGGCATCATCGCCGTGCATAAGGACTTGCCCGCCAGAAACATGGCGGAGCTGATCGAGCTTTCAAAGCGCAAGAGTCTCACGGTCGCATCGGCCGGCACGGGAAGTGTCCTGCATCTGATGGGCGAATATCTGCAGGAGCGCTTGAGCATCAAATGGACGCACGTTCCATACAAAGGCAGCGCGCCGGCCCTTCTTGATTTGATTGCAGGTCGTACCGATGTGATCACCGACCTGGTTTCTTCCACGATGGCATTTGTCAAATCGGGACAACTCAGGGCACTGGCGGTCACGTCCAAATCCAGATCGCCCGCACTGCCGTCAGTCCCGACTCTGGATGAGTTGGGTTACACGGGCCTTGAAATGGGGTCGTGGATGGGACTTCTGGCACCAAAGGGAACGCCCGCAGCGGTTATCACGCGCCTGAACACGATCTTGAACGCGGCTATTCAGAGCCCCGAGCTCGCGGAGCAAGTGCGAGTGTCGGGCAACGAACTGGCAGGCGGTAGCCCGCGCGCAATGAGCGATCTCATCGATGCGGAGCTGCCTCGCTGGGAAAAAGTCATTCAACGCCTTGGCCTGAAGCCGGAATAAAAATCATCAATGAAATTATTTAGCTACCTTCAAAATGGTGCACCAAGCATCGGCGTCGTCGACGGGACAGACTCTTCAATTTACGCCGATATCGGAGAGTATCTTTCTGACGCGCCCAGGGATATGTCGGCGCTGCTTGGCAGCCCGACGGCGTTGAGCGAACTCGCACGAATGGTTGCAGCTGGCCAAGTTCAAAAACGTGAAGCACTGTCCGAAGTTCACTTTCTCCCGTTGATCCCTTCGCCCGGAAAAATAGTTTGCATGGGATTGAACTACGCTGAGCACGCGCGCGAAGGCGGCAATCCGATTCCTGGGTATCCGGCACTCTTTTTGCGCGCGGCAAGCTCACAGGTTGCGCATGGACAGCCGTTGGTCAAACCGAGGGTGTCAGAGCAGTTGGATTTCGAAGCAGAACTGGCTGTTGTCATCGGTCGGCAGGCAAGGTATCTGACGCAGGCCAATGCACTTGATTGCGTCGCTGGCTATAGCCTCTATAACGATGCGTCAGTTCGTGACTATCAGAGAAAGTCCACGCAGTGGACGGCCGGAAAAAACTTTGATGGCACAGGCGCGTTTGGACCCTGGCTGGTTACGCCGGACGAGCTGCCGCGCGGCGCTGCGGGTTTGCGAATCCGTTCTGTTCTCAATGGCACCACGATGCAAGACGGAAATACGAGTGACTTCATCTGGAACGTTGAGCAAACACTCGTTCTGCTGTCTGAGTGCATGACGCTGAACCCGGGCGATGTGGTTATTACCGGAACCCCGGCAGGCGTTGGCTATGCAAGAAAGCCGCCCGTGTTCATGTGCCCTGGCGACGTCTGCGAAATCATCATCGAAGGCATTGGCACCTTGTCCAACCCTGTGGTTGCTGCAAGTTGACGATCAGCCTGACGACTCAATTAAACAAACATCCATAGAAAGCGCAAACCATGCCGAAAATCATTGTGAAATCTCCCGAAGTTGATGAGGCACCTCCTGGCCGTTGGTCAAATGCGATTCGGGCCGGCGACTTTTTGTACATCTCTGGCCAGGTATCTCGTGAAGTCCGCGGGCAAAACATTGTTGGCAGCACCGCTTACGAGCAGTCGCACTACATTTTCACGCGTATCAAGCACCTGGTTACCGCCGCAGGCGGCAACATGGACCAGATCGTGAAGATGGTCATTTATGTGACCGACATGTCGGAAAACGCTGAAGTGTGGCGCGCTAGAAGCGAGTTTTTCACTGGCGATTTCCCGACTTCCACGCTGGTGCAAGTTGCCGCGCTCGGAAAGCCGGAAATCAAGGTTGAAATCGAAACGATCGCTTACCTGGGTTAGTCGACCTTCGCGCCAGCTGCGCGCACCACCGGGCCCCAGGCCTTGAGTTCGTCGACCATGAAGGTGGTGAATTGTTCAGGCGTGCCGCCGCCGGGTTCGGCGCCGTCGTTTGACATCGCGTCTTTCACGCTGGGGCTGGCGATGGCAGCGCGCGTGGTCTCAGCCAGCTTGGCGATGATGTCCTTGGGCGTGCCGGCCGGGGCAAGCAAGCCGGCCCACGAGGTTACCGAGAAGCCTTTGAGGCCAGATTCTTGCATGGTCGGCAGGGCAGGGGCCGCAGCCGAGCGCTGATCAGATGTCACAGCCAGTCCTTTGAGCTTGCCGCCGCGTGCATGGCCGATGGCGCTGGGGATGGTTTCAAAGCCGAACTGCGCTTCATTGGCCATCAGTGCCAGCATGGCTGGGCCGCCGCCGCGATAAGGCACGTGACGCACATCCGTGGAGGTGCTTGTCTTGAAGATTTCACCGGCCAGGTGCGCAGGCGAGCCGTTGCCAGATGAAGCGAAGAATGTCTTGCCCGGATTGGCCTTGGCGTACTTCACCAGGTCCTGTACCGAGTTCACCTGCAACTGAGGAGAAACCACCAGCAGGAGCGGGTACTTTGCAACCAGGCCGATGGACTCGAAGCTTTTGATCGGGTCGAACCTGAGCTTGGAGTACATGTGCGGGTTGATCGCCTGGCTGCTGAGCGTAGCCATAAAGATCGTGTAGCCGTCAGGAGCAGAGGTGGCTACCAGGTCAGCTGCGATGTTGCCGGCAGCACCGGGCCGGTTATCAACCAGAACAGGCTGTCCCAGCAACTCACTCATGCGCGTTGCCAGAACGCGCGCCAGTTTGTCCACGGTGGCGTCCTCCAGCGGTCTGCTGGCTATCGAGCTGCAACACCGTTTTGACCGTGGCCAGAAAATC
>DAOPUP010000209.1:0-4892 GCA_035350655.1 Acidovorax sp.
TGCCGGCGCAGCACCCGCTGCTGGCGGTGGTCGATCAGGGGGTTGAAGATGCCCATGCGCGAGAACAGCTGGCGTGGGTTTTTCTTGATCCAGAGCCAGGAACCCATCTCCAGCGTCAGCGGCAGGAAGATGCGCTCAGCCTGCGTGCAGGACTGCAGATACAGGTAGTCCCACAGGTCGCCGTGGGCCAGGTACTGTGCGCTCTGGGGTTCGATGATGTACGGGTGGTGGCTGTGCGCCTGTAAAAAGATGTTCTTGAGCGCATGCAGCTCATTGAGGTGCGCAATCGGCTTGCGCGTGTGGGCAAACGGAAACCACAGGCGGTCGCGCACCCCGAAACCCGAATGGCAGTCCAGCGCCAGGCTGAAAGGGCGGGGCAGCAGCTCGGTGCGGACCACCTCGCACAGTGCCTGGCTTTCGGCCTCCATCGGCGCGCCAAAAGGGCCGCGGTACCAGGGCAGGCCGGCGCTCAGGCGCTGGCCGCCCATCAGCCAGGGCACGCGGTCCAGGGCCTCCACCGGCGCGTTGCGCATCAGGTCCACCCCGTGGGGGTTGGCGCGCGTGGCCGCCCACATGCCGCCGGGGTTGACGATGGGCATGAACACCAGGCGCACCTGCTCGAGCTGCTGGTGCAGCGTGGTGTCCCAGCGCAGCCGCATGACGATGTTCTGCAGAAAGGCCATCACCACTTCGGCGCCGATGCGCTCCAGGCCATGCACCCCGCCAAAAAAGCCGACCGCGGGAATGTGGGGGTCGGGGTTGCCCATGCTGATCGCGTAGATGGGAAAGCGCTGGCCCGACGCCACGCGGACCTCGCGCACCACCCGGGCCTGCAGGTCGGGGCCGCCCTGTTCGATGGTCTTTTCCAGGGCCCGCAGTTCGGGCAGAACGTTTTCGGGCACGGTGGTGAAGGGCGGTTGGGCGCAGGGAGGATGCCGCAGCATACCGCCCGCCCGGACGCTCATGTCCATCGACCCGGCGGGTGTGGCAATTGCGCCAACAGACGCCAAACTGTCACACAGCGCAGTTAACTTGCAGCAGCCAACAACATTCTCCAAAGGCTTCGCATGCTGTGGAAACTGCTCGGATTGCAGAGACTCTTCGACGAATTGTTCGACGAAACCTGGCGTTGGCTGGATTTGCCGGGCAACGACTGTTTCTCCCATGAAGAATTTACGGCCCCAGCGCCCGCGCAGGATTGACGCCTTGCGCTGGCTGATGCTGTGCGGCCTGGTGGGCTGCGGCATGGCGTGGGGCGTGGCGGAGTTCTTTGCACTGCAGCGGGCGCGCTACCACGCCCGGCGCAATCGCCAGCAGACTGCGCTGCCCCACTAGGAGCGTGCCGATGGACAGGTTTCTGCAACCGTGCCATGCCGGGCGCCCGCAAAGCCGGGGCGAGGAGATCGCCAACGCCGCCAGCCATGGCGCGGCGCTGATCGCCGCCATGGTGGCGGGTGGCTGGCTGCTGTCCTGGGGGCGCCAGCGGGGTGCCGAGGGCTTTGCCGGGGTCTGCGTTTTCGTGGCCACGATGGTGTGGCTGTACCTGGCATCCACCGTGTACCACGCCCTGCCCGAGGGGCGGGCCAAGCAGGTTTTTCTGAAGCTGGACCACGGCGCGGTGTTCCTGTTCATTGCAGGCAGTTACACGGCTTTTGCGGCGGGGCATCCTGGCGATCGATGGGGTGTTACCACCCTGGTGCTGGTGTGGCTGGTGGCCGCTTGCGGCATGGTGCTCAAGGCCATGGGCCGCCTGGCATCGCCCTGGCTGTCGACGGGCGGGTACCTCGTTATGGGCTGGCTCGTGCTGCTGGCGGCGGCGCCTCTCCTGGAGCGGGCCTCGCCGGCCGCAGCGCAGTGGCTGGTGGCCGGGGGCTGCGCCTACACCGTCGGGGTGGTCTTTTTCGTGCTGGACGCGCGCATCCGCTACGCCCATGCAGTCTGGCATGGCTTCGTGGCGGCGGGCACGGCCTGCCACACCTGGGCGGTGCTCGGCTAGCTAATGCGTCCCGAGAATGGGGAACAGCTTGCCCAGGCCATCGGCCATCACCTCCACGGCCAGTGCCGCCAGGATCAGGCCCATCAGCCGCGTCATCACATTGATGCCCGTCTTGCCCAGCACGCGAGCGATGGGGTCGGCGAGCGAGAAGCACAGGGCTGTGGCCAGCCCGATCACCACGCCGTAGCCCACCAGCGCCGCCTGCTGCCAGAAGGTTTGCGCACGGTCGGCGTAGATCACCACAGTGGACATGCTGGCCGGCCCGGTGAGCAGGGGAATGGTGAGGGGCACCACGGCAATGCTGCTGCCTGCAGCGGCTTTTTCGGCGCCTTCTTCAAGCTCGTGCGTATGGGTCTTGGCCTCGGCCGGCTGGGCGTTGAGCATGTTCATGGCGCTGACCAGCAGCAGCATGCCGCCGCCCACCTGAAAGCTCTGCAGTGAGATATTGAAAAGCTCCAGAATCTTCAGGCCCAGCAGGGCGCACGATGCAATCACGCAAAACGACGCAAAGGCGGCCGTGCGGATGGTGCGGCGGCGCTGCTCGCTGGAAAATCCCTGCGTGTAGTGGATGAAAAACGGCACGATGGCCAGCGGGTTCACGATGGCCAGCAAGGTGATGAGGGGCTTCAGATCCATGGGCGGTTTCCTGGCATGCGCAAGGCAGTGCGCGGTGGTGGTGGGGCGGACGGCGCTGGGGTGTCCCAGCACTTGGTTGTCCACCGTTCTCCTGCAAGAATGGAGAGCATTACAGCATCCCGGCACGGGGCCGGAATGCGTTGGTGGGTGGCGGTGGTGCCTTTGCGCCACAGCCCTTTTTCTGCCTTAAAGGAGCAATTGCATGGGTCAGTTTGTCAATCTGACGTCGAAAGACGGTTTTGTGGTGCCCGCCTGGGTGGCGCAGCCCGATGGACCACCACGCGGCGCCGTCGTGGTGCTGCAGGAGATCTTCGGGGTCAATTCGCACATCCGCGCCGTGGCTGACCGCTTCGCGGCGCGGGGCTATCTGGCAGTGGCCCCCGCCACCTTTGCGCGCGTGCAGCCCGATGTGGACCTGGGCTACAGCCAGGCCGACATGGGGGTGGGCTTCGGCTACAAGACGGCGGTGGATGCACTGCCCGGCGACGGTGTTCTGCCCGATATCCAGTCCGCCATCGACTATGCCGCCCAGCAGGGTGGCGGCAAGGTGGGCATCGTGGGCTTTTGCTGGGGTGGCCTGCTGGCGTGGCGCGCGGCTTGCCGCCTCAAGGGCCTGGCGGCGGCGGTGTGCTACTACGGCGGCGGCATGACCGGTGAGCAGGAGGTGGCGCGCCAGCCCCAGGTGCCGGTGCTGGCGCATTTTGGCCAGCGCGACCACTGGATTCCGGTGGACAGCGTGCAGGCCTTTGCGCGCGTGCATCCCGAGGTGCAGGTGCATGTGTACGACGCCGACCATGGCTTCAACTGCGACCAGCGCGGCTCCTACGACGAAGCCTCGGCCCTGGTCGCGCGCGACCGCACGCTGGCTTTCTTTGCCAAGCACCTGGGGTAGTTCGCCTGTGGCGGCAAGGGCCAGGAGACAGGGCGGCATGCCGGGTGATGCTGCAGGGGCCGGCCCGGCTCAGTGGCCGCTGGTGCGCGCCAGGTAGCGTTTGCGCCAGAACAGCGCCACCAGGCTCGCGGCGATGGTGATCATGGAGCCCATGGCCCACCAGAAGCCGTCCTGTTTGTGCACCAACGGAATGAACTCGAAGTTCATGCCGAAGATGCCCGCGATCAGGTTCAGCGGCAGAAACACCGCCGTGAGCGCGGTCAACGTGCGCATGATGTCGTTGGTGCGGTTGCTTTGCACCGAAAAGTGCATCTGCACGGCAGTTTCGGTGCTTTGCTCAAGGCGGCGCACATGGTGCACCACGCGCTCGATATGTTCGAGCACGTCGCGGCTGCGCACCTTGAGCAGGTCCAGGTCGCGCTGGCCGGCGCCGCTGTCGGGAATGGCCCAGGTGTTGAGCTCGTCGATCCAGCTTTGCACGGCGGTGCGCTGGTCTTCGCAGGTGTCGTCGAGCTGGTGCAGCGACAGGCGCGCCTCGAGCAGCGAGCTCCAGTTCACATAGCGGGCGCGGGGCTTGAGCAGTTCGGTCTGCCAGTGGTCGAGCTGGCGCGTGAGTTCGCGGCGCAGGTCCAGATAGCCATCCACCATCAGATTGACCACGCGCAGCATCAGGTCGGCCGGGCTGGTCGGCTGGCGCACGCCGGCGGCCGGGCTGGCACGGCCCTCGCGCGGATCGCTGGGGGCGGCGGCCAGCAGGCGCGCGGCATAGGCGTCGCGCACGGTGCAGTCGGCGGGGTGCACCGACAGCAGCAGCTGGTCAAACAGGGCAAACCCCACCGGGCTGGTATCGATGCGGCGCAGCACCGGTGGGCCACTGCGTTTGCGTGGGGTCGTGGGTGCCTGGCCCTGCGCCGCTGGTTCTGGCATGTCGCTCTGCGCCGTGGCCAGGCGGCGAAACACCAGCAGGTCGTACTGTGAGGTGTAGTCGTGGTGCGAGGGCAGTTGCGCATTGAGCAGGTCCGAGACATGCAGGTCCACCAGTTGCAGGCCGGTGGTGGCCTGCAGCGATGCCTGGATCAACCCGAGCTGCGCGCCGAAGGCCGTGCGTGTGCAGGCCACCCAGAAAAAGCCCTGGCTGGGCGGCTGGCTCGGCAGTGCGCCCAGCTCGGTCGCGCCGCCGGCGTGGATGTGGAAGATGCGCATGCCGCCTGTTACATATATAAATGGCCGATAGCGCTTGATCTATAAGCGTACGCAGCTATTATTTTTGAAGCAAGCGCGCCACATCGCGGGCAAAGTAGGTCAGCACACCGTCGGCGCCTGCGCGCTTGAAGGCCAGCAGGCTTTCCATCATCACGGCATCGTGGT
>DAOPUP010000210.1:0-4874 GCA_035350655.1 Acidovorax sp.
GGCCAGGCCTGCTGCAGCGCGGCGTTGCCGCCGCAGTGGTCGCTGTGCAGGTGGGTGTTGAGAATGCGGTCGAGCGCGCGGCCCGCCAGTGCGCCGTGCACCAGCGCCAGCGTCTGGTCGGCGTGGCTGCAGTAGCCCGTGTCCACCACCGCCGTGCCGTGCCGCCCACTGAACACGATGCTGTTGGCCGACAGCCAGCCGCGCTCCAGCACCGTGATATCGGGCGGCAGCGCAGGTGGGTGTTGCGGCATCTGCTATGAATAGGTGAGTGAACGAAATTACTTGGCCGTGCGCAGCTCGCGCCGCAGGATCTTGCCCACGTTGCTTTTGGGCAGCTCGTCGCGGAACTCGATGTACTTGGGGCGCTTGTAACCGGTGAGGTTGGCGTGGCAGAAATTGGCCACCTCGTCTTCGGTGAGGGCCGGGTCGTTCTTGATGATGAACACCTTGATGGCCTCGCCCTGTTTTTCATCCGGGATGCCGATGGCCGCGCACTCCACCACGCCGGGGCACAGGCTGATGACCTGTTCGAGCTCGTTGGGGAACACGTTGAAGCCGCTCACCAGAATCATGTCCTTCTTGCGGTCGATGATGCGCGTGTAACCCTGCGCGTCCATGATGCCGATGTCGCCCGTGCGCATGAAACCGTCGGCCGTGAAGGCCAGCGCGTTTTCGGCGGGCTGGTTGTAGTAGCCCGTCATCACATTGGGGCCGCGGATGCAGATTTCGCCCGATTCGCCCAGCGCCAGGCTGTTGCCCGCGTCGTCCTTGATGGCGATGTCGATGCCCGGCAGCGGCAGGCCGATGGAGCCACTGAACTCGGTGTTGGTCACGGGGTTGTTGGTGCCGATGGCGCAGGTCTCGCTCATGCCCCAGCCCTCGATCATGGTGCTGCCCGTGACCTTTTGCCAATGGCGCGCCGTGCCCTCGGATGCTGCCATGCCGCCAGCCTGCGACACGCACAGGTGCGAAAAATCGATGGACTTGAACTGCGGGTGCTGCAGCAGCGCGTTGAACAGCGTGTTCACGGCCGGCAGCATGTGGAAGGGGCGCTTTTTGAGTACCTCGACGAATTTGGGAACGTCGCGTGGGTTGGGAATCAGCGTGAGGCTGGAGCCCTGGCGGATGGCCAGCAGGCACAGCGTGAGCGCGAAGATGTGGTACAGCGGCAGCGCGGCAATGCTGTTGGCGCGGCTGAGGTCGCCCACCTTGGCCAGAGCCGGGGTGAACCAGGCCTCGGCCTGCAGCGTGGCGGCCACAATGCAGCGGTGGGTGAGCACCGCACCCTTGGACAAGCCTGTGGTGCCGCCCGTGTATTGCAAAAAGGCGATGGAGTCGAGCGTGGCCTGGCTGGGGGCCAGCGTGCGGCGCTCGCCCAGCGCCAGCGCCTTTTTGAAGCTGACGACCTTGCGGCCATGGGACAGGGGCAGCTCGTAGGCGGGCACCATCTTGGCCAGGTGGCGTACGGCAAAGGTGATCCACCGGCCATAAAAAGTGCCCAGCAGATCGCCCATGGATGCCATCACCACATGCTGCACCGCCGTGTGGTCGACGATTTCGCTCAGGGTGTGGGCAAAGTTCTCCAGGATCACGATGGCCGTGGCGCCCGAGTCCTTGAGCTGGTGCTCCAGTTCGCGGGCGGTGTAGAGCGGGTTCACGTTGACGCAGGTGTAGCCGGCGCGCAGCACGGCCGCCATGGTCACGCCAAATTGCGGCACGTTGGGCAGCATGATGGCCACGCGTGCACCGGGCTCAAGCCCCAGGCCCTGCAGGTAGGCGCCCAGGGCTGCCGACAGGCGCTCCAGTTCGCCATAGGACATCCACTGGTCCATGCAGACCGAAAACGGGCTCGATGCGTGCTTGCGAAAGGATTCTTCCAGAAGGTGCGCCACCGAGCGGTATTGCTCGGGCTGCACATCGTGGGGAACCCCCGGGGGGTAGCTTTTGAGCCAGATCTTTTCCATGCGGTGTCCTCGGGTGCTCCGATAGGTGGGGAATAGGTGTGGGCACAGATTGTGGGAGCAGGGGCGCGAATTCGGCTACCGGGCTTGTCCTAGGGTGCGTGCCGGTTCGGTCTCGCAGGCGACAGGGTTGGCGTCCAACAGCCAGAGCGTCTGCAGGGTTTCGCGTCGCCGCATCCAAGCAGTGCTGAAGGGCCAGGCCGCACAATGCGCGCTGCTTTACAACGACAAACCCGATTCCATGAACGCACGCTGGCAGCAAGTTGTGGTCCTTTTCAATGCACTGGCCACCATCGCCTGGCTGGCATGGCAGTGGCCCCGCTCGCCGCTGGTGGCGCTGGCGGGCGTGGCAGGCGCGCTGGCGTTGTTCGCTCTGGTGCTCTGGCTGCAGTTTGTGATCATGCGGCGCGTGAACCGCTCTGACCCCGCGCCACGGCCGTCGTGGCAGCAGGTGGTGGCGGCCTGGTGGGCTGAGGCGCGGCTGGCGCTGGTGGTGTTTGGCTGGCGCCAGCCCTTTCGCCACAACGCCGAGTCCGACTGGCTGCCGTCCCTGGCGCCCGGCCAGCGCGCCAAGCGCCGCGGGATGGTGCTGGTGCATGGCTTTCTGTGCAACCGGGGCTTCTGGCTGCCGTGGATGGCCGCATTGCGCGAGCGGGGCCATGCCTATGTGGCGGTCACGCTCGAGCCCGCCTTTGGTTCAATCGATGACTACGCCGCCACCATCGAAGCGGCCGTGCAGCGCGTGACAGAGGCCACCGGCATGGCTCCGGTGCTGGTAGGCCACAGCATGGGCGGACTGGCGATCCGTGCCTGGCTGCGCTCGCTGGCGCCGGACAGCGCCGCTGCGCGCGTGCACCGGGTCATCACGCTCGGAACCCCGCATGGCGGCACCTGGCCCGCGCAGCACAGCCGCGCGGTGAATGGCCAGCAGATGGCGCTGGGCGGTGAATGGGTGCAGCAACTTCGGCGCAGCGAGCCGCAGGGCCGTGCGGCACAGTTCACCTGCTGGTATTCGAACTGCGACAACATGGTTTTCCCGGCGGGCACGGCCACGTTGGCAGGCGCCAACAACCGGTTGGTGCAAGGGGTGGCGCATATGCAAATGGCGTTCCATCCGCAGGTGATGCGGGCCTGTCTGGAGGAGATGGAGTCGGATGATTCTTGATGAGATAGGCCGATAGCTCTTATTTTGTATGCACTTATAGCTATTATGTTTATAGCTTATGGGGCATTTTTGAGTGCAGAAGCCGGGTGCATACCCCCGCCTCCACCCTCCCATCCAGCACCGCGCTGACGACGAAAACGCATGCCAAAGCGCTGTCCAAAGTGGTCGATCACTCAACATGTGTGCGGGTCGTCACCGCGCGGCGCCATGGACGATGGGCCCGGTGCCCATGTCACGCTCCCGCTCGGTCCTTCGTGCCTTCGAGCACGCCGCGCCGGATCTGGTCGAGCTCGATGCTTTCGAACAGTGCCTTGAAGTTGCCGTTGCCAAAGCCATCATCGCCCTTGCGCTGGATGAACTCGAAGAAGATCGGCCCCAGCTGGTTCTCGCTGAAGATCTGCAGCAGCAACTTGCCTGCCACGCCGTCGATCAGGATCTTGCGTTCTTTCAGGGCCTGTAGCGGCTCGCCGTGGCCGGGGATGCGCTTTTCCACCAGCTCGTAATAGGTGTCGGGCGTGTCGAGCAGGCGCACGCCGCTGGCGCGCAATGCATCCACGGTGCCATAGAGGTTGTCCGATCCCATGGCGATGTGCTGGATGCCCTCACCCTTGTACCGGTCCAGGTATTCCTGGATCTGCCCGGCCTTTTCCTTGCCCTCCTCGTTGATCGGGATGCGGATCTTGCCGCAGGGGCTGGTCATCGCCTTGCTTTTGACGCCGGTCACCTGGCCTTCGATGTCGAAGTATTTGATTTCGCGGAAGTTGAACACGCGCTCGTAGAAATCGGCCCATTCGTTCATGCGGCCCCGGTGCACGTTGTGCGTAAGGTGGTCGATGTAGGTCAGGCCGTGGCCTCGGGGGTTCAGGGCATCGTCGGCGCCGCTGCCGCTGCCGCTGCCACCGGGCAGGGGCTCGAAGTCCACGTCAAAGAAGCCGATGTTGCCGATGTCTCCGGGCCGGGCGCCGTTCTTGCCGCGCCAGCGGTCCACCAGGTAGATCAGGCTGTCGCCCACACCCTTGATGGCGGGGATGTTCAGCTCGCCCGGCCCTGCCACGCCCGCATAGCCCCAGGCACCCAGGTCCAGCGCGCGCTCGTAGGCGGCCTTGGCGTCCTGCACGCGAAAGGCAATGGCGCAGACGCTGGGGCCATGCAGCCGGGCAAAGCGCTGGGCAAAGCTGTCGGGCTCGGCGTTGATGATGAAGTTGATCTCGCCCTGGCGGTACAGGGTCACGGCCTTGTGGCGATGGCGTGCCACCGGCGTAAAGCCCATGCCCTCGAACACCTGGCCCATGGCTTGCGGGTCCGGCGCCGCAAATTCGATGAATTCAAAACCGTCCGTGCCCATGGGGTTCTCCCAGGCGGCGGTCTCCTGTGTGGCTCGCTGCGGCCAGGCTGCGTTCATGTCTGTCTCCGGTGGAAAAGGGTGCAATGCCATGCACTGTAGGCGCGCCACTCCTCATTTTTTCGGCGATATGAAGTGGGAATAAGCGTTTGTATGCAGGAATACTGCGTTCATTTCGGGGCTGCCGTGTGGCGGACGGCGGCCTGGTTCGTAGAATCGGGCGCCATGCACAACGCCTACGCACTCGACAAGCTGGACAAGGCCATCCTGGGCCGCCTGCAGGACAACGGCCGCGTCACCTACGACGTGATCGGAGAGCAGGTCGGTTTGTCGCCGAGTGCCGTGCTGCGGCGCGTCAAGCGCCTGGAAGACAGCGGCGTGATCGCCCGCTATGTGGCCCTGGTCC
>DAOPUP010000211.1:0-4858 GCA_035350655.1 Acidovorax sp.
GAAACCGGCCTGCTGCCCTACCCCAGCCTGACGGCCAACCTGCACCATGAAATCGAACTGGTGGTGGCCATTGGCAAGGGCGGCAAGAACATTATTGCCGCCGATGCGCTGCAGCATATCTACGGCTACGCCGTAGGCCTGGACATGACGCGCCGCGACCTGCAAAACGACATGAAGAAACAGGGCCGTCCCTGGTGCATCGGCAAGGGCTTTGACGCGAGCGCCCCCATCGGACCCATCACCCCGGCCGCGCAGGCCGGCGACATCGCCCAGGCAGCCATCTGGCTGCAGGTCAATGGTGTCGACCGCCAGCGCAGCACCGTGGCCCAGCTCATCTGGAACATTGCCGAGACCATCGAACACCTGTCTGCCGCCTGGGAGCTGGCCCCGGGCGACCTGATCTATACCGGCACCCCCGAAGGGGTGGGCGCCGTGGTGCGCGGCGACACGCTGGAAGGCGGTGTGGACGGTTTGCCCACGCTGCGCCTGAGCGTGGTGTAGGCATTGCCCGCAGCCACTTCACTTTTCATAGCTGCTCGCGCTTGAACCACAAGCGCGAGCAGCCTGTTTGAACTATATTTCCTGCATGACCTTTCGCAGCCCGATCCAACATTGCCGCGCCTGCGGCACGGCCGTGGTGTACCGAGTGCCGGACGACGGCGATACCAAGCAACGCGCGGTGTGCCCCGCCTGCCATACCGTGCACTACGAAAACCCGCTGAACGTGGTGGGCACGGTGCCCGAGTTTTCGGATGGGCGGGTGCTGCTGTGCAAGCGCAACATCGAGCCGCGCTGGGGCAAGTGGACGCTGCCCGCGGGTTTCATGGAGCTTGAAGAGACCACGGCCCAAGGCGCGGCCCGTGAAACCGACGAAGAGGCTGGCGCCCACATCGAGATGGGTCCGCTGTTCAGCCTGCTGAACGTGCGCCGTGTGGGCCAGGTGCATCTGTTTTACCGTGCCCGACTGCTCAGCGACCAGTTCAAGCCGGGCTTTGAAACGATTGAGGCGCGCCTGTTCAGCGAAGCCGAGGTGCCCTGGGACGAACTGGCGTTTCGCACCGTCAAGGAAACGCTCGAACGCTATTTTTCAGACCGCAAGTCCGGCCAGTTCGGACTGCACTGCATCGATCTGGAGTAGCCGCCCCCGTATGGCGCGCGCCCATCCGGCCCTGCGCTTACCCCTGCTTCACGGAGGGCTTTCAGTCACCAACGGCTGGTTCGGGCCCGCCCGCGCAGGCGGGTCTCCCCCACTGCCCGGCTCTGCCGGTCCCGGCCACGGGGGCGTGGTCGGCAGCACCAGTTCGGGTGGGCGCGGCACCGGTGCCTGGGGGCTGGCATCGGGCAGGGGCGTGAGCTCGGGGGACTCCAAGATCTCAGGCTGCGCTGCAGGCGCCACCGGTTCTACCGGATTGAGCGTGGGGCGCGGCGCAGGTGGCGACGACGCGGGCGGCGCGGCATCGCTGCCCAGCAGGCCTTGCCACCAGCCACGCATGCCCTCCAGGGCACGCGCCAGCGGGCTGGTCTCTTTCTCGTCGATGAAACGCTCGCCCGCATCCATGGCGCGGCTGCGCAGCGCTTGCTGCACGAAGTCGCCCACCATGGGCAGCGCGCTGTGCGCACCCTGCCCCCAATAGTCGCTACGCAGCGTGATGCGGCCATCGTTGAAGCCGGCCCAGGCTCCGGCCACCAGCTGCGGATGCATCAGGATGAACCAGCCGTCGGCGTTGTCCTGCGTGGTGCCGGTCTTGCCCGCCACATCGGCTTCTATGCCGTAGCGCGTACGGATGGCCGCGCCCGTGCCCTTGTCGATCACGCCGCGCAGGGCATCGCGCAGGGTCTGCGCGGCCTGCCGGGGCAGCACCTGCTCGGGCTCTGCATCGGCAAAGGCCTGCAGCACATGGCCATGCCGGTCTTCGATGCGGGTGATCAGCACCGGCGCGCGGTAACGGCCCCCGCTGGCGATGGTGCCGTAGGCCGCCACCATCTCCTTGAGGGTCACGGGGCTGGTGCCCAGAGCCAGCGCGGGCACCTCGTCGAGCGGGCTCTGGCGCACGCCCATGGCACGGGCCAGCTGGGCGACCTTGGCTGGCCCGACCTGCTGCATGAGCTGGGCGGTGATGGTGTTCTTCGAATAGGCCAGGCCATCGCGCAGCGTCATGGGCTGGTCGCTCGGCGGGCCGCCATCGCTGGGCCGCCACACCGCACCGCCGCCCAGCGGTATCTCGACGGCCTGGTCCACCAGCAGGTCGCTGGGCAAGGCACCCTGCGCAAAGGCCGCGCCATAAACGAAGGGCTTGAAGGTGGAGCCGGGCTGGCGACGTGCCTGCTGCACATGGTCAAACGGGTCCAGGGCAAAGTCGCGGCTGCCCACCCAGGCACGGACATGGCCGTTGCGCGGGTCCAGCGCCAGAAAGCCCGCCTGCACCCGCGTCTTCTCGCTGCGCAGCTTGCGCAGGAAGGCAGTGTCGGCCAGCAGGTTTTGGAGAATCTGCTCGGGCGGCGCAGCATCCTCGCGTGCCAGGGCCGCGCGGTATTCGGGTGATTCGCGTACCAAGCTTTGCACCAGCGGGTTGCGCACTGTCCAGCCGTCGCGCCGGGCCCAGGCCGCATCGGCCACCGCCTGCAGCTGGCGGCCCTGGCGCGCCACGGCCTGGTTGACAATGGCTTGCAGGCGCGAGTCGATGGTGGTGTGGACCACCAGCCCATCGGAGTACAGGCTGTAGCCATGGCTGTCGGCCCAGGCAATGAGGGTCTTGCGCAGCTGCTGCGCAAAATGCGGCGCCGGACCCGGCGCTTCGGCCTGGCGCTCGAAACGGATGCGCAGGGGGCGCTTTTGCAGGCTGTTGAACTGGGCCTGGTCGAGCTTGCCGCGCTTGACCATCTGGGCCAGCACCGTGTTGCGCCTTGCCTGGGCGCGCTCGGGGTTAAGCACGGGGTTGTAGTAGCTGGTGCCCTTGAGCATACCGATCAGCGTGGCGCTTTCCAGCACCGAGAGTTTGTCGGCCGACTTGTCGAAATAGGTGCGCGCCGCCATCTCGATGCCATAGGCGTTGTAAAGAAACGGCACGGTGTTGAGGTAGGTTTCCAGGATCTCGGGCTTGGAATAAGAGGCCTCGATCTTGAAGGCCGTGATGGCTTCCTTGAGCTTGCGCGTGAGCGTGCGCGAGCGCCCGATTTCCTCGGGAAACAGGTTGCGCGCCAGCTGCTGCGTGAGGGTCGAGCCGCCCTGCGGATCGCCGCGCAAGGTCAGCACCACCGACGACGCGGTGCGTCGCCAATCCATGCCCCAGTGCTCATAAAAGCGGTGGTCTTCGGTGGCGATGAGGGCATGGACCACGCTGGGCGCAATGCGCTTGAGCGGCACCCATTCGCGATGGGCCCAGCGGTATTCGGCCAGCAGCTTGCCATCCACCGACATCAGCTGTGCCGGCTGCTCGGTCTTGGCCTTGCGGATGTCGCTGATGGACGGGGTGAACGGCACCAGCAAGAGTGCATACAGCAGCAGCATGGCCGGCAAGGCCGCCAGCGCGAGCAGCCAGCCGCGCCGCGTGGGGTGGCGCAGGCGCGGCCCCAGCGCGCTCCACAGCGCTTGCAGGCGGCCCCACTGGGCAGCGCCCCACAGGGTCAGCCGGTTGGCAACGGGGGGCATCAGCCGGTCACCCCGCCCAGGCGCGCATCGATGGCGCCAAGGTCCATGGTCCGACAGGGATCCCATGGGCACGCAGCGCTAATCAAAAAAACGCCAGCAGCTCTGTTTTTCATGGCATCAAGGGGCTTGCAACAGCGCCAGCATGCCGGCCTCGTCGAGCACGGGCACACCCAGTTCCTGGGCCCGGGCGAGCTTGCTGCCCGCCTCTTCGCCTGCCACCACATAGCTGGTCTTCTTGCTGACCGAGCCGGCCACCTTGGCGCCCGCGGCTTCGAGCAGGTCTTTGGCGGCGTCGCGGCTCAGGGTGGGCAGGGTTCCGGTCAGCACCACGGTTTTGCCGGCCAGCACCTGCGGGGCGCGCTCGGCCACAGGGCCCTCGGGCCAGGTCACGCCGCAGGCACGCAGCTGCTCGACCACTTCGCGGTTGTGCGGCTGCTGGAAGAAGGTGTGCAGGCTCTGCGCCACCACGGGGCCCACGTCGTTCACCTGCAGCAGTTGCTCCACGCTGGCATCCATGATGGCGTCGAGCGTGCCGAAATGCCGCGCCAGGTCTTTCGCCGTGGCCTCGCCCACATGACGCAGCCCCAGGCCGAACAGAAAGCGCGGCAAGGTGGTCTGCTTGGATTTTTCGAGCGCGGCCAGCAGGTTCTGCGCCGATTTCTCGGCCATGCGCTCCAGCGCGATAACGGATGTGAGGCCAAGCCGGTACAGGTCGGGCAGCGTGCGGATCACGTTGGCATCCACCAGCTGATCCACCAGCTTGTCGCCCAGGCCCTCGATGTCCATGGCGCGGCGCGCGGCAAAGTGCAGGATGGCTTCCTTGCGCTGCGCGGCGCAGAACAGGCCGCCGGTGCAGCGGTGGTTGGCCTCGCCTTTTTCGCGCACCACGTCGCTGCCGCAGACGGGGCATTGCGCGGGCATCCTGAAATTGGGCACATAGCCAGCCCGGTTGCCCGGAATCACACCCACCACCTCGGGAATCACATCGCCCGCGCGGCGCACGATGGCCTGGTCGCCCACGCGCACGCCCTTCTTGCGGATCTCGAACAGGTTGTGCAGCGTGGCATTCGTCACCGTGACACCGCCCACAAACACGGGCGCGAGCCGCGCCACGGGCGTGAGCTTGCCCGTGCGCCCCACCTGCACATCGATGCCCTCGATGCGCGTGGCCATCTCCTGCGCCGGGTATTTGTGCGCCACGGCCCAGCG
>DAOPUP010000212.1:0-4784 GCA_035350655.1 Acidovorax sp.
CTGGCGCTGCTGCACAGCGGGCGCGCGCAGCTGGCGCTGGTGTTCGAGCGCCCCAGCATCGACGGACGCGAGGGCTTCCAGGAAGTGGGCAGCGAAACCCTGGTGGCCGTGATGGCGCGCCAGCACCCGGTGCTGGTGCAGGCGCGCGCCGTCGCTGCGGCCCGGGGCGAGGCGCCCGAGCGCGCCCAGCTGCGCGAGGAGCACCTCACCACCACGCGCCAGATCGTGGTGGCAAGCCGCGACCTGGCACAAACCGACCCGCGCTTTGTGTTTGCCCGCCACCATTGGCGCACCGACAACCACCTGGCCGCGCTGGGCCTGATCGAGGCCGGCCTGGGTTGGGGCTGGCAACCGCGCGCGCTGGTGCAGCCCCGCATCGCAGCCGGTTCGCTGGTGGAAATGCCGTTCGAGAACCTCAGCAACGGCGTGGCGCTGTGGGTGGATGTGGTCTGGTCCAAAGAACGCCCGCTGGGCCTGGGCGCGCAGCGCTTTGTTGCCCTGATAGCCCAGGCAGCGCCCGATCCGGTGTGAGGCAAAAAACGCTCTACAGCCCGTCTTTCGGGCGCTAAGCTTGGCGGATTCGTACCGAAGGAATCCATGACCCACCCGTTCGATAGCAGCAACAAGGACCTCACGCAGCGCTGGTCGCGCTGGCAGCCCGATGGCCCCGACCACGATGCCGAAACCCGCGCCGACGGCCAGCCCGAGCGGCGCAAGGCCGGCAAACACCGCAAGACGATTTCGCTGAAGGATTTCGACCCCTCGGCCAAGCCTTTCTCCCTTGGCGACAAGGCCCAGGACAAGGCCGTGGTGGAGTCGCTGGCCCTGGAACTCGACGGGCTGCAGAACCTGTTCTATGCCGACAAGCGCTACAAGCTGCTCGTGATCCTGCAGGGCACAGACACCTCGGGCAAGGACGGCACCATCCGTGGCGTGTTCGGCCGCATGAGCGCGCTGGGCGTGCACACAGTGGGCTGGAAGGCGCCCAACGAGAGCGAGCGGGCGCACGACTACCTCTGGCGCATCCACCAGCAGGTGCCCGCCGCCGGCGAGGTGACCATCTTCAACCGCAGCCACTACGAGGATGTGCTGGTGCCCGTGGTCAACGGCTGGATCACGCCCACCGAACACCACCAGCGCTTCGGCCACATCAACGACTTCGAGCGCATGCTCACGCACACCGGCACCATCGTGCTCAAGTTCATGCTGCACATCAGCGCCGAGGAGCAGCGCCAGCGCCTGCAGGAGCGCCTGGACGACCCCACCAAGCACTGGAAGTTCGCGATGAGCGACATCGAGGCACGCAAACAATGGTCACAGTACCAGAAAGCCTACGAGATGCTGCTGTCGGCCACGCACACGCCCTGGGCGCCCTGGACCATCGTGCCCGCCAATTCCAAGACGCACCGCAACCTGATGATTGCCACCGTGCTGCGCGAGGTGCTGCGCAACCTGGACCTGCGCTACCCAGCAGGCGATCCGGCGCTGGAGGGGTTCACCATCGCATAGACCTTGACGACCCGCAGAACCTCCACCTCCTGCAGGCTCGCACGCAGCCGGATATCGAGGCGGGAAGCCAAAGACAGTGCGGTCGCCCAGGCGAGGCAAACCAACGATCGTTGGACAGTTGAAGGCCCATCCGCATCAGCCGCTGTGGGGCAGCAACGACCGCAGCGCATCGAGCTCACGCTGGATCAGGCGCGCGACCTGCGCCTGGCGCCTGATGGGCATGCGCTCTGTCACCGCGCTCACACTGATGGCCAAGACGGGTGAGCCGTCATCCCTGACCATGGCGTAACCCACGCCCACTGCGCCGCTGACAGCATAGTTCTGCATGATGGAATAGCCGCGCTGGCAGGTGTTGAGCCGCAACCGGTGGATCATTTCTACCGTGATGCCCCCGTACTCTTCGTACCGAAAAGCATTGGCGTCGACCACGGCCCGCGCCTGGGCGTCCGGCAGCGCCGCCAACAGCGCCATGCCCGCAGACCCCACGCCCAGCGGGTGGCGCTTGCCTGCATAGGTGGCCAGTATCTGCATGGGGTAGCTGCCAATCTCGCGGTGGATACCGACCGATTCCAGCCCATCGCGCGCCACCAGAAAAACCGCATCGCCAAGCTGCTGGGCCAGCCGCCGCATGGCGGGGACTGCGGCCAAGACCAACTCCTGCGACGGGCCCTGCGGCATCGCCCCCAGCGCACGCACCACCGCACCGTCGCAGTCCTGAAAGTAGCGTTTGCCCGAGGCGTCTCTGCGAGCCCATCCCTCGGCTTCCAGCGCCAGAAAGAGCCGCTGCACCGCAACCCGGTCGATGCCTGTTCTGCGGGCCACTTCCGTCGCACCAAGGCCCTCTGGCGCGATTTCCTTGAGCAAAGAAAGCACCGTCAGCCCTTTGCGCAGTGTTTTGGGACCGGACGCAGAGCCCATGATTTTTGCCCGTTCAGACGATGAACGAGAGAAGTTGCCAGCAGTGTAGTTCACTTTGTGAACTATGAATGCGGTGTTTGTGGTTGCTATGCATACTATTTGTGCACTTTCTGTTCCTTTCAATGGAGACACCATGCAAACCATTTCTGCACCCACGATGCGTCGCCACGCCCTCAAGGCCTCCCTCGCCCTGGCAATCGCCGGCCTGTGCGGTACCGCGATGGCCGCTTTTCCGGAGCGCCCCATCACCTTGGTGGTGGGCTTTGCCGCAGGGGGGCCCACCGACACCATGGCGCGGGTCATCGCCACCGAAATTGGCAATGAGTTGAACCAATCCGTCGTCGTGGAGAACAAGCCGGGAGCGGGCAGCAATCTGGCCGCGCAGTACGTTGCACGGGCCAAGCCCGACGGACACACCCTGTTGATGGTTGCGGTGACCAGTGCCATCAACCAGACGCTCTACACCAAGCCGGGTTTCAACCTCACCACGGACTTCGAACCCATTGGCCTCGCGGGCAAGATCCCCAGCCTGCTGGTCGTGAACCCCGACATCCCCGCCCATTCCGTCAAGGATCTGGTGGCGTACGCCAAAGCCAACCCGACCAAGGTGAGCTTCGGCTCGTCCGGCAATGGCACCTCGATCCATATCGCTGGCGAGATGTTCAGGACCGCCGCAAAGATCGAAGCCACGCATGTACCCTACCGCGGCAGCGCACCGGCTGGCGTGGCCCTGGTCGCCGGACAGACGACGTTCATGTTCGACAACGTGCCCACGGTGTGGCCCTTCGTGGAAGCGGGGCGCATGCGTGCCTTGGCAGTGACCACCAAGCAACGCATAGAGCAAGCCCCGCACATCCCGACGATGGCCGAATCCGGCTTTCCCGACTTCGATGTGTCATCCTGGTATGGCCTGATCGCACCCGCCAAGACCCCGGGCGACGCGACCCAAAAGCTCAGTCAGGCGCTGCAGAAAGTCCTCGCCAAACCCGCCTTCCAGGCGCGCATGAAAGGGATGGGTGTCCTGCTCGAACCCAGCACGCCCGCTTCTTTCGGCGCGTTCATGGCAGCGGAAATCAACCGCTGGGCGCCCATCGTGAAGGCCTCCGGCGCCAGTAACGATTGAATCCTCGCCACCCGAACACCTTGACCACCATGAGCCAATCTTCTCTCCAGGGCGTTGTCGTTCTGGACATTTCCCGGGTCCTTGCGGGACCGTTTGCGGCCCAGATTCTGGGCGACCACGGCGCAGAAGTCATCAAGATCGAATCCTTTTACGGAGATGACACCAGGGGCTACGGACCGCCGTTCGTCGAGGAGGACGCGCCCTACTACGTCGGGCTCAACCGAAACAAGAAAGACATTGCGCTGGACCTCTCCACGGACGAGGGGCGCGACATTCTCTTCAGGATGCTCGGTGAGGCGGATGTCCTCATCGAGAATTTCAAGCTGAGCACCTGGCAAAAATGGGGCATCGACAGCCCCTCGGCGCTGGCGCGTCAATATCCCCGGCTGGTGCATTGCCGCATCTCGGGCTTTGGCGAAGACGGTGAGTTCGGTGGGCTGCCCGGTTACGACGCCGCCGTGCAGACCCTCTCCGGGCTCATGTCCATCAACGGGGACCCGGCACTCGATCCCGTGCGCATCGGCATTCCACTGGTGGATACCACCACGGGCATGAACGCGGCAACCGGCGTCTTGCTGGCCCTCTTTGAGCGCGAAAGATCCGGAAAGGGCCAGACCGTAGAGATCACCCTGTTCGACACCGCCTTGGGCATGCTGCACCCGCACACGAGCAATGCGCTCAACGGCGGCCAGTCCGCGCGCACGGGCAACGGCCATCCCAACATCGTGCCGTACGACCTGTTCCCTACCCAAACGGAAAAACTTTTCGTGGCAGTGGGCAACGACCGGCAGTTTGCCCTGCTCTGCCAGGAGCTGGGCAAGCCCGAGCTCGCCCACAGCGCGCTCTACCGCACCAATCGCGACCGGGTGTGCAACCGCGACACGCTCAAGGCCGAACTCACCGCCCTGCTCGCCCAGTTCGACAGCAAGGCGCTGTTCCAGCGCCTGATGGATCTGGGCGTGCCCTGCGCGCCCATGCTCACCGTCGAACAGGCGCTCGCGCTGCCGCACACCGCGACCCGGCAAATGGCGCTGACCATGGGCAAGTACCAATGCACCGGCATTCCCATCAAGCTCGACCGCACGCCGGGCGCCGTGCGCCTGCCCCCACCAGGCATTGGCGAGCACAGCACCGAGGTGCTCCAGCGCTTTGGATTCAGCGACGAAGAAATCTCCGGCGCCATCCACAACCAAACCATTCAACAGAAATACCCCGGAGCTTCCGCATGATCACC
>DAOPUP010000213.1:0-4773 GCA_035350655.1 Acidovorax sp.
ATGCACATGGTGTGGCTGCGCGTGGGTTCCATGGACGAAGTCGATGGCACCTCGGGCGTGGCCCATGTGCTCGAGCACATGATGTTCAAGGGCAGCAAGACCGTGCCGCCGGGCGAGTTCTCACGCCGCGTGGCGGCCCTGGGCGGGCAGGAGAACGCTTTCACCAGCCGCGACTACACGGGCTACTACCAGCAGATTCCGGCCCACCGGCTTGAAGATGTGATGCGCATGGAGGCCGACCGCTTTGCGCACAACCAGTGGCCCGATGACGAGTTCAACAAGGAAATCGAGGTGGTCAAGGAAGAGCGCCGCCTGCGCACCGAAGACCAGCCCCGCGCCATGTTGGCCGAGCAGCTTTTTGCCGCCACCTATGTGGCCTCGCCCTACCGCCGCCCGGTGGTGGGCTGGATGAGCGACCTGGACGCCCTGACGCCCGATGACGTGCGCAACTTCCACCGCCAGTGGTATGTGCCCGGCAACGCGGCGGTGGTGGTGGCCGGCGATGTGGACGTGGGCCAGGTGCGCGCCCTGGCCGAAAAATACTATGGCCGCTTGCCCGCCCGCGCCGTGCCGGCGCGCAAGCCGCGCACCGAGCCCGCCCAGCAGGGCCTGCGCCGTGTGGCCGTCAAGGCGCCGGCCGAGCAGGCCTATGTGGCCCTGGCGTTTCGCGTGCCCAGCATGGAGCGGGTCGAGGCGCTCACCGACGGCGACCGCGATGCCTTGGCGTTGATGGTGCTGTCGGCCGTGCTCAGCGGCTACGACGGCGCGCGCCTGGAGCGCGCCTTGAGCCAGGGCCCGCAGCGCGTGGCCGACAGTGCGGGCAGCTCGGCCATGGTGATGGGGCGCGGCCCCAGCCTGTTCATGCTCAGCGGCGTGCCCGCCGAGGGCAAGACGGCGCAGCAGGTCGAGGACGCCCTGCGCGCCGAAGTGGCCCGCGTGGCCCGCGAGGGCGTGAGCGAGGCCGAGTTGTCGCGCGTGAAGACCCAGTGGATTGCAGCTACCGTGTACCAGCGTGACTCGGTGCACGGCCAGGCCCAGGACCTGGGCAGCAACTGGGTGCAGGGTCTGCCCCTGGATGCAGACGAGCGCCTGCTGGCCTTGCTTCGCACCGTGACGCCCGGGCAGGTGCAGCAGGTCGCGGCGCGCTATTTTGGCGACGACCAGCTCACGGTGGCCACGCTGTTGCCGCAGCCGCTCGATGCCAAGCCCCGGCGTCCCGCACCGGCCGCTGGCGCCGCGCGCCACTGAACACGCACCACTAGGCATTGCATGATTACTATTAAAAAAATAGCTGCCAGCGCTTTATTGATAAGCACTGGGGCCCTTTTTGGCGCCAATCCGGCCTGGGCCCTGCTGCCCATTCAGCACTGGACCGAAGCCAATGGCGCCCAGGTCTGGCTGGTGGAAAGCCCCGTCATCCCCATGGTGGATGTGCAGCTCGACTTTGATGCCGGCAGCCGCCGCGATCCGGCCGAACAGGCGGGCCTGGCCGCTGCTGTGGCCTCCATGGCCTCCAAGGGCGTGCTGGCCATGCCGGCCGCTGGGGCGGACGCGGGCGCTACGCCGGCGCTCGATGAAAACGCACTCGGCGAGGCCTGGGCTGATCTGGGCGCCAGTTTCGACGCCAGCGCCGGCAGCGATGCGCTGCATTTTTCGCTGCGCTCCCTGACCGACCCCGCGCTGCTGCAACGTGCTGCGCTGCTGGCCGCGCGCCAGTTGGGTGAACCGAGCTGGCCGGCCGATATCTGGCAACGCGAACGCGCCCGCTGGAGCGCCAGCATCAAGGAATCGCGCACCCGCCCGGCCACCGTGGCGGGCGAAGCCTTTGCCAGCGCGGTGTATGGCAGCCACCCCTACGGCTACCGCGCCACCGAAGACACGCTGGCGCGCATTGACGTGGCCGCCATGCAGGCCTTTCATGCGCGCAGCATGGCCGCCTGCCGCGCCCGCGTGAGCATCGTGGGCGCCGTCAACCGCGCCCAGGCGCAAACGCTGGTGGCCACGCTGCTGTCGCGCCTGGCGCCGCGCACGGCGGCCGAATGCGCCCCGCTGCCGGCCTTGCCCGAAGTGGCCGCGCTGGCCGCACCGGCCGAGCAGCGCATTGCCTTTGCCTCGGCCCAGGCCCATGTGCTGATCGGCCAGCCGGGCTTTGCGCGCCGCGATCCCGACTTTCTGGCGCTGCTGGTGGGCAACCACATCCTGGGCGGCGGTGGCTTCACCTCGCGCCTGACCAACGAGGTGCGAGAAAAGCGCGGCCTGAGCTACAGCGTGTACAGCGGCTTTGCGCCCGGCCTGCATGCGGGCGCCTTCACCATCGGGCTGCAGACGCGGCCCGACCAGGCCGCGCAGGCCGTGCAGGTCTCGCGCGATGTGCTGGCCCGCTTTGTGCGCGAAGGCCCCACCGAGGCCGAGCTGCGTGCCGCCAAGGACAACCTGATCGGCGGCTTTGCGCTGCGCATCGACAGCAACAAGAAGCTGCTGGGCAACGTGGCCAACATCGCCTGGAACGGGCTGCCGCTCGACTACCTGGACCACTGGACGGCGCGGGTCGAGGCGCTCACCGTGGCCGACATCCGTGCGGCCATGGCGCGCAAGCTGCAGCCCGAGCGCATGGTCACTGTGATCGTGGGAGGCCAGCCATGAGCCGGTCCAACTTGCGCCTGGAATCCCTGCCCGGCGGCCGCCTGGCCCGCCCCGCCAAAAACATCGCTGCGGCAGAGCCCAACGCCAAAGAGGCCAAGACCCCCGCCAAGAACAGCGCCAAAAAGGACACTGCCCCCAAGGCGGCGGGCGAAATCCGCATCATCGGCGGGCTGTGGAAGCGCACCCGCCTGCCCGTGGCCCAGCGCCCGGGCCTGCGCCCCACGCCCGACCGCGTGCGCGAAACCCTGTTCAACTGGCTGGGCCAGGACCTCACCGGCTGGCATTGTCTCGATGCGTTTGCCGGCACCGGCGCGCTGGGGCTGGAGGCGGCTTCGCGCGGTGCTGCCGCCGTGCAGCTGGTGGAAAACGATGCCGCCCTGGTGGCCCAGCTGCACAAGCTGCAGGCGCGCCTGGTGGCCACGGCCGTGCGCGTGCAGCGCGGCGACGGCATTGCCGCGCTCAAGCATGCGGCCCCTGCCAGCCTGCACCTGGTGCTGCTCGACCCGCCGTTTGACAGCGCCCTGTTCGAGCCGGCCCTGCAGGCTGCAGCCCAGGCTGTGGCAGCGAACGGCTATGTGTACCTGGAGGCACCGCAGGCCTGGACCGACGAGGCGCTGGCCCCGTTCGGACTGACGGTGCACCGCCACCTCAAGGCCGGCGCGGTGCATGCGCATCTGCTCCAGCGACGGGCAGCGGGTTAACTTGTTTTGTTAATTTGCTATTTAATATATAGCGTAAGGTGCTTATTGAATAAGCGCTATCGGTTCATTTGATATAAAAATCAAGGGCGCTGGCACGGCGGTCTTGCGGGCCGCAAGTGCACCGCATAATGCGCCCACCCGGCCCGGCAGGCCCCGGTGGCGACCACCATGTCCACAGGCCGGGGCCAACCACCATCTTGTCCACCAGGAGACCCCAGCCCATGGCCCACAACGTGCTCGCCGTTTACCCCGGCACTTTCGACCCCATCACTCTGGGCCATGAAGACCTGGTGCGCCGCTCGGCGCAACTGTTCGACCGGGTGATTGTGGCCGTGGCCATGGCCCACCACAAGAAGACCCTGTTCAGCCTGGACGAGCGCATCGACATGGCGCGCCAGGCGCTGCGCGACTGCCCGCAGGTGAGCGTCGAGCACTTCGATGGCCTGGTGACCGAGTTCACCGCCGCGCGCGGCGGCACGGCCATGCTGCGCGGCCTGCGCTCGGGCACCGATTTCGACTATGAATTCCAGCTGGCGGGCATGAACCGCGCGCTGGTGCCGCATATCGAGACGGTGTTCCTCACACCCAGTAGCCAGCACCAGTTCATCAGCAGCACGCTGGTGCGCGAAATTGCCACGCTGGGCGGCGACGTGGCGCAATTCGTCTCGCCCGTGGTGCACGGGCGCCTGATGCACAAGCTCCAGCGTGCAGCCGCGGCCTGATCCATTGCTCAATCACCCGTGTTCTAGTTGCTTCGCCTGGGCGCTGCCGCACTGTCTGCGGCTCCCCGCCCGACTATCCCATGGAATGCACAACCGTATGCGTCTCAGCCTGCGGGGGGTTGCACCAGGTCGTGCACAAAGCGCAGCTTGCCCATGGCGCCCGCCGACAACGCAAACGGGTAGGCATCGCTTTGCCCCAGGCTGCGGTTCAGGCTGTTGAGCATCAGGGTCAGGGGCACCCACTGGCGCACCATGTCGTCGAACGCGGGGCGCGGGTCGGCGAACGGGTCGGTCATCTGGTGGTGCTGCGCGGCCTGCGGGGCGGGCACGGTCACGCTGGTCTGGTAGCTGGCCGCGGTTTCGAGCAGGTCCAGCAGGTGCAGGTAATGGGCCCAGGTTTCGGCCCAGTCTTCCCAGGGGTGGGAGGCCGCGTAGCTGCTGACATGGTTCTGGCGCCAGTCGCCCAGGTCGTTGCCTTTGGCGTAGTGGGCGCTCAAGGCGCTGGCGTAATCCTGGCGCTCATCGCCAAACAGGCTGCGAAAGGCCTCCAGGCAATGGCCATCGCGCACCAGCTGGTCCCAGTAGAAATGGCCTGATTCGTGGCGCAGGTGGCCGATCAGGGTGCGGTAGGGCTCGCCCAGCGCCACGCGCCGCTGCGCGCGCTCGCCATCGTCGGCTTCGGCCACATTGAGCGTGATGGTGCCGCC
>DAOPUP010000214.1:0-4749 GCA_035350655.1 Acidovorax sp.
ATGCTATTGAAAAAATAGCTGCACGTGCTTTTCCGATAAGCGCTTGCAGCTGTTTTGGATGGAAATCAGGGCTCAGTGCTTGTCATTGCCGCTGTTGAGCAGCTTGTCGGTATAGGCAATGGCCAGCGCGCTGCCCAGGAAGACCACATGGATGATGGTCTGCCACATCAGCACCTTCACGTCGTAATTGGCGGCGTTGATGAAGGTCTTGAGCAGGTGGATGGAGCTGATGCCGATGATCGACAGGCCCAGTTTCACCTTCAGCACCGAGGCGTTCACATGCCCCAGCCATTCGGGCTGGTCGGGGTGGTCGTCCAGGCCCAGCCGGCTCACAAAGGTTTCATAGCCGCCCACGATCACCATGATCAGCAGGTTGGAGATCATCACCACGTCGATCAGCGCCAGCACCACCAGCATGATCACGGTTTCGTTCAATGCGGTGATCTGCACCTCGGGCTTGTAGCCGATGCTGGTCACCAGGGCCTGCAGCGCCGCCTGGTTGCCAAAAACGGCCTCGACCAGGTGCGACAGTTCCAGCAGGAAATGCCAGACATATACGGCCTGCGCCGCAATCAGTCCGAGGTACAGCGGCAGTTGCAGCCAGCGGCTGGCAAAGATCAGCGCGGGCAGGGGGCGCAGCGGAGACGGGGCTTTGGGCGTGGGGGTGGACATGAAGGCCTGTGCAAGAAATGGAATGACGCCGGATTCTAGGGTGCGCGCGGGTGGGGGCTGCAGGCCCAATGCCCGTCAGTGGCTTGTAAGTGGGGTGGCAGACAGTACCGCCCAGTTCTATCAGACCCAGGAGACAACACCATGAGTTCACCCAATTCCTCTATCGAGTCCGTGCTGGTTGAAAACCGCGTGTTCCCGCCATCGGATGCGGTGGTCCAAGCCGCGCGCATCTCGGGCATGGCGGCTTACGACGCACTGTGCGCCGAGGCCGACCAGGATTTCGAAGGTTTCTGGGCCCGCCTGGCGCGCGAGAATCTGCAATGGACCAAGCCCTTCACCCGCACCCTGGATGAATCGAATGCGCCGTTCTTCCAGTGGTTTGCCGATGGTGAACTCAATGCATCGGCCAATTGCCTGGACCGCCATATCGGTACTCCTACCGAGAACAAGACGGCCATCATTTTCGAGGCCGATGATGGCGCGGTGACCCGCATCACCTACAAGGAGCTGCTGGCCCGCGTGAGCCAGTTTGCCAACGCCCTCAAGGCCCACGGGGTGGGCAAGGGCGACCGGGTGCTGATCTACATGCCCATGACGATCGAGGGCGTCGTCGCCATGCAGGCCTGCGCGCGCATTGGCGCCACGCACAGCGTGGTGTTTGGCGGCTTCAGTGCCAAGGCGGTGCACGAACGCGTGATCGACGCGGGCGCGGTGGCCATCGTCACGGCCAACTACCAGATGCGCGGCGGCAAAGAGTTGCCGCTCAAAGCCATCATCGACGAAGCTTTGGCGACCGGCGGCTGCGACACCCTGCGCAACGTGTTTGTGTACGAGCGCACCGCCACGGCGTGCAACATGGTCGAGGGGCGCGATAAGACCTTTGCCCAGGCACTGGCCGGCCAGAGCACCGAGTGCCCGCCTGTGGCCGTGGGCGCCGAGCACCCGCTGTTCATCCTTTACACCTCCGGCTCCACCGGCAAGCCCAAGGGCGTGCAGCACAGCACGGGCGGCTACCTGCTGTGGGCCAAGCTCACCATGGATTGGACGTTCGATCTGCGTCCCGACGACATTTTCTGGTGCACGGCCGACATTGGCTGGATCACGGGCCACACCTATGTCACCTACGGCCCGCTGGTTGCGGGCGCCACGCAGATCATCTTTGAAGGCATTCCCACGTTCCCGAACGCCGGGCGCTTCTGGCAGATGATCGAGCGCCACAAATGCTCCATTTTCTACACGGCCCCCACGGCCATCCGCTCGCTCATCAAGGCGGCCGAGGGCGACGCGGCGGTGCACCCCGCACGCTCCGACCTGTCGAGCCTGCGCATCCTGGGCAGCGTGGGCGAGCCCATCAACCCCGAAGCCTGGATGTGGTATTACAAGCATGTGGGCGGCGAGCGCTGCCCCATCGTGGACACCTTCTGGCAAACCGAGACCGGTGGCCATGTCATCACGCCGCTGCCTGGCGCCACACCGCTGGTGCCCGGTAGCTGCACGCTGCCACTGCCCGGCATCACCGCCGCCATCGTGGACGAAACGGGCAATGACGTGGCCAATGGTGCAGGCGGCATCCTGGTCATCAAGCGCCCCTGGCCTAGCATGATCCGCACGATCTGGAACGACCCCGAGCGTTTCAAGAAGAGCTACTTCCCTGAGGAACTCAAGGGCTACTACCTGGCTGGAGACGGCGCCGTGCGCAGCGCCGACCGCGGTTATTTCCGCATCACCGGCCGCATTGACGACGTGCTGAACGTCTCGGGCCACCGCATGGGCACGATGGAAATCGAATCGGCCCTGGTGGCCAAGACCGATCTGGTGGCCGAAGCCGCCGTGGTGGGCCGCCCGGATGATCTGACGGGTGAGGCGATTTGCGCTTTTGTGGTGCTCAAGCGCTCGCGCCCCACGGGCGAGGAGGCCAAGCAGATCGCCAACGAGCTGCGCAACTGGGTGGCCAAGGAAATCGGCCCCATCGCCAAGCCCAAGGACATCCGTTTTGGCGATAACCTGCCCAAGACCCGCAGCGGCAAGATCATGCGCCGGTTGCTGCGCAGCATCGCCAAGGGTGAAGCCATCACCCAGGACACCAGCACGCTGGAAAATCCTGCAATTCTGGATCAGCTGTCGCAGACCAACTGATCCAGAAGGCGCTGTGCACACAGTGCCGGCGCGAAGCGCTTGCGCGGGGGCTGTGGACACTTTTATCGTGCAGTGATGGGATGTGGTCGCAAAATCCGGTCGCATGTCCCCCGCAGGTGATCGCAGCCAACGACCCACTGTGATGCACAAGGGCGTCCGGGCGTCAGCGCGCAACGCTTGCTGCAGGCTCCACCGGCTCTGCCGCTGTAGGATGGAGCCGGCACCTTCGCACACTTCGGGGTGGGCGATGTGTCCATGAGGTACAACCGAGCATCTGCATTCTGGCCATCTCGGCCGGGATGACGTTTGTTTACCGGAGTACCTCTATGCAAATGCGATCGACCATCTTGCTCATCATCGTCCTGGCCATCGCCGCCCTGGCTGCGCTGAACTGGGAACTGCTGGCCGCTTCAACGGCGGTGTCGTTGGGGCTCATGACCTTCGAGGCGCCCTTGGGCTTGCTGATGCTGGGGTTGACCACGTTGCTGGGCGTTTTCTTTGTGGCCTATGTGCTGTCGTTGCAAGCCTCGGTGCTGATGGAGACACGCCGCCACACCAAGGAGATGCTGGCCCAGCGCGAACTGGCCGACAAGGCCGAGGCATCGCGTTTTACCGAACTGCGCAGCTTTCTCGAAGCCCAGCATGTGCAGGCCCAGGCTGCCATACTGGCGCGCCTGGACAGCCTGGAGTCCCATTTGGCGGCAAGGGCTGAGGAATCTGACAACACCACGGCCGCCTGCGTGGGGCAGCTGGAGCAGCAGTTGCGGGGGCGCCCTGGCCACAGCATCGTGTAACGGACAACCCCAAAAACAAAGGCCGCGCTTCCCTCAAGGAATGCGCGGCCAGAAGATGCAGAGCTTTGGCTCTGCAGCGGGCGACAGCTGAATTACTTCTGCGTCAGAACCCAGGTGGCCAGTTTCTTGGCGTCCGCTTCGTTGACCTGTGCATTGGCGGGCATGGGAACCGGACCCCACACGCCAGAGCCACCCTTGATGATCTTGGTGGCAAGCTTGTCCACAGCGTCTTTTTGTCCTGCGTACTTGGCGGCAACATCCTTATAGGATGGCCCCACCATTTTCTTGTCCACCGCATGGCAGGCCATGCAGTTTTTCGACGTGGCCAGTGCCAAGTCGGCCATTGCGGGAGCTGCGACCGACAGCGTCATGGCAAGAGTGATCAGGGTGCGCTTCATGGTGAGATTTCCTGAGGTTGGGTTACAGTGCTTTCAACGAAATTGTAATGACTTGGGTTGACGTTGCCATGCCTTTTGTCAATTCATTCATCGGATTTGTGTTTTTTGGAGAAAGCCATGTACATGTTGGGTCTCGGCGTCATTCTGGCGTTGCTCAAATACCTTGAAATCGGGCCGGTGGCTGCATGGTCATGGTGGTGGGTGTTGGCGCCCTTCGCTGCCGCGGCGCTGTGGTGGGCCTGGGCAGACTCCACGGGCTACACCAAACGCAAGGCCATGGAGAAGATGGACCAGCGCAAGAACGATCGCATCAACAAGCACAAGCAAGCGCTCGGTATCCAGCCGCGCAAGCCACGTTAGGCACCTGTGGTGCTGCGTGCCCGCTCTTGTGGAGATAATTGCGCAGCTACCGTCTCCATGATTCCCGAGTAACCTCTTACCCCACACCACGATGCCTGTTTACCGCTCCAAAACCTCCACTGCCGGTCGCAACATGGCAGGTGCACGCTCACTGTGGCGTGCCACCGGCATGAAGGACGACGATTTTCAAAAGCCCATCATTGCGGTGGTTAACTCGTTCACGCAGTTCGTTCCCGGGCATGTGCACCTCAAGGACTTGGGCCAGCTGGTGGCGCGCGAGATCGAAGTCGCCGGCGGTGTGGCCAAGGAGTTCAACACCATTGCGGTCGACGATGGCATTGCCATGGGCCACGACGGCATGCTGTATTCGCTGCCCAGCCGCGACATCA
>DAOPUP010000215.1:0-4746 GCA_035350655.1 Acidovorax sp.
AGCGCGTTTCAAAGCGCAGATCGCGGCTGGTGACGATACCCACCACCTTGCCACCATCGCACACGGGGAAGCCCGAAATACCCAGTTGCTCAGACAATTCCAGCACCTGCAGCACTGTGTGCTCCGGGGTGATGACGACGGGATCGCGCACCACGCCCGACTCGTAGCGCTTGACCTTGGCCACGTGAGCCGCTTGCTCTTGCGGCGTGAGGTTCTTGTGCACGATGCCGATGCCGCCCTCCTGGGCGATGGCGATGGCCAGTCGGGCCTCCGTCACGGTGTCCATGGCAGCGGACACCAACGGCAGGTTCAACTGAATGTTGCGGGAGAGTTTCGTCGCGAGGGACGTGTCCTTGGGCAGGACCTGGGAGTACGCTGGCACCAGCAACACATCGTCGAAGGTGAGCGCTTTTCCAAGAAGGCGCATGAGAAAGCTCCAAAAAATGGATTGTACCCGCGCGGCCTGTGGTGAAGACATTGCCACCCAAAGCAGCGCACTGGCGGACACGCAGAGGCAGGGCTAAACTTGTCCCCATGAAAATGCACAAGTTTTTGCTGCTGGCCCTCGCCTGCACCTGGGCACTGGGTGCTTCGGCCCAGTGGCAATGGATCGACAAGGATGGCCGCAAGGTATTCAGCGACCGTGCGCCGCCTCTGGACATCCCGGAAAAAAGCATCCTGAAGCAGCCTGGTGGTGCTGCGGGTTTGCGCGCCGCTCAGAGGACGCCGCCGTCCGTGGGAGCCTCCGAACCTGCCAGTACCGCATCCGCACCCAAGCTGCCGGCCAGCGGTGCCAGCAGCGGTAAGGACAAGGAGCTCGAAGAGAAGAAAGCACAGGCCGAGGCGGCAGAAGCCGCCAGGAAAAAGAGCGAAGAGGCAAGGATCGCCAAAGCCAAAGCGGACAACTGTGCCCGCGCTCGCCAAGCCAGGTCCACGTTCGACTCCGGCCGCCCCATGATGCACACCAATGCCCAGGGCGAACGCGTCTTCCTTGATGAGGCCACCCGCGCGGCAGAAGTCAAACGCAGCGACGGCATCATTGCCACCGATTGCACACCGTGATTTTTATGGAGGGGGGTGACGGCACGGTCATCCCCTTCTTGCACGCCCCTCAGTAGCCCGATTTTCCGCCCGGCCGCTGCCGGGCAAACAGGCCGGTAGTGCGGGCACCCTGGCGCGCAAAACGCTCACGCCGGGCCACTTTGGGGTCCACTTTCAAGGCACGGTACACCTCGACACGGTCTCCCTGGGCGAGCAGACAGTCTGACGCCACTTGGCGCCCCCAAAGGCCTACAGCGACAGGATGCGGCCCTGCAGGCAACAATTGCTGCGCTCCGCAGGCCTTGAGCGCATCAGCCACCGTGGCACCTGCGGGCAGTTGCACGGCGCTCTCGACCACACTGCGCGGCGCGACACAGACAACGACCGTGACGTATAGCGCCGCCCCGTCATCACCCATAGACCTGCTCCGCGCGCTTGACAAAAGCATCCACCATGCTGGCAGCGATGCGGTCAAAAATGGGGCCCACCAAGGCCGCCAGCGCAGCGCTTTCAAATCCGTAGTGCAGCACCAGCTCGACTTTGCACGCACGCTGGCTGCCATCTGCCACCGCGTGGAAATGCCAATCGCCCTCCAGCCGGGAAAACGGCCCCTTGACCAGACGCATCTGTACCCGCCGGCCTGCTTCATGCGTATTGCGGGTGACGAACGTCTTGCGCAGACCCGCCATCGCAATGCCCACCTCGGCTGTCATGCCCTCGTCGTCGCGCTCCAGCACGGCGGCATGGTCGCACCAGGGCAAGAACTGGGGGTACTGCTCCACCCCCGTCACGAGGGCAAACATTTCTTCGGGGCTGTACCAGATGAGGACGGATTTGTGGACGGTTTTCATGCAGACGCGTCTCCGGTGCCAAGGGCCCATGCAATCGGCCAGCGCCTCCGGAGGAAATTAGAATGGCTCTTGCGAGACCCAAGCATTGTAGGGAGGCCTTTTATCTCCCCGTTTGTGCCGCATCTAAACCCTCATGGCCAAGAAACCCGATCCCACGTCCCGCATCGCCGACAACAAGAAGGCAGCCTTCAACTATTTCTTCGAAGAACGCCACGAGGCCGGCATGGTGCTGCATGGCTGGGAGGTCAAGGCGCTGCGCGAGGGCAAGGTGCAGCTGACCGATGGCTATGTGCTCATCCGCGAGGGTGAGCTGTACCTGCTGGGCTGCCTGATCAATCCCCTCAAGACGGCCTCCACCCATGTCAACCCCGAGGCAGCGCGCACCAAAAAGCTGCTGCTCAAGAAAGACGACATCAAGCATCTGATCGTGAAAGTCGAGCAAAAAGGCTACACCCTGGTGCCGCTGAACCTGCACTGGAAAAATGGCTTTGTGAAATGCGAGATTGCGCTGGCCAAGGGCAAGGCCGAGCATGACAAGCGCGACACCATCAAGGACCGCGAAGGCAAGCGCGAAGTCGAACGCGCGATGAAAAGCCGCAACCGCTGAAAAATAGGCAAGGGCAGCGGGAATAAATCCCCGCGCCCGGGTGTTTGTCCGCATGCAGGGCCGCATTTCGCACCCGCCTGCACTTTTCTTCGGAGAAACCCATGAAAAAGCTCTTGCCTCTCGCCGCACTGCTTGTCCTTGCAGCCTGCTCCTCCATGGCCCAGTCACCCGCCAAACCCATGGAGGGCGTGCTGGTCGGCGCCGGCGACATGACGCTCTACACCTTCGACCGCGACACCGCAGGCAGCGGAAAGTCGGCTTGCAATGGCCCCTGCGCCACCAACTGGCCGCCCCTGATGGCCACACCGGCCCAAGCGGGCGGCGACTACAGCGTGATCACCCGCGATGACGGAAAAACCCAGCTGGCCTACAAAGGAAAGCCGCTGTACTACTGGTCCAAGGACGCCAAGCCCGGCGACAAGACCGGCGACGGCTTCAACCAGGTCTGGCACGCTGCGCGCCCCTGAGGCAATGAACAACGCCCTGTGGCGCTGGCCCTGGCCCTGGCAGTGCGCCTTGCGTACGCTGCACGCAATGCCGCCCTTGCCATGAATCGCATCCAGGTTGTCGAGCAGCTTCCCGGCCTGCGCCGCTATGCCAGGGTACTGACGGGCGACGCCTGGGCGGCCGACGATCTGGTGCAGGACACGCTGGAGCGGGCCTGCAGCAAATGGCGGCTGTGGCGCAGCGGCAGCGATCTGCGCGCCTGGCTGTTCACCCTGATGCACAACCTGTATCTCAACCAGCGCCGTGCCATGCCCTCACTGCAGCGGCTGGAGATTGACGACGTGCAGGACAACCTGCAGGCCGACGCCTCACCTTCGGACGATGCACTCGACTTGGAGCGCTGCCTGCAGCGCCTGCCCGCCGAGCAACGCGCCGTGCTGCTGCTGGTGACGCTGGAAGACCTCAGCTACGAAGAAACGGCCCGCATTCTGGCCATTCCGGTGGGCACCGTGATGTCGCGGCTGTCGCGCGCACGCAGCCGCCTGCGCGCACTCATGGACCGCACGCCCGCGCCCGCGCCCAAACCCGCACCCGTGCCAGGCCAGCCCCCCGTGCTGCGCCGCCTCAAATAATGTCAGCCTTTGCCATGGACCCATCCCCTCCCTTGTCTGCCGCCCACTCCACTGACCACGCGTGGCACGCCCTGGTGGATGGCCGCTTGCCCCCTGCCGACGCTGCAGGCCTGCAGCAGCAGCTGGCCGCCGATGCGGCGGCGCAAGCCACTGTCGCGCAGTGGCAGGCACAGCGCCAGCAGCTGCGGGCACTGCACCAGAACCTGCTCGAAGCCCCCCTGCCGGATGCGCTGCTGCAAACCCTTGCAGGCGCAACGGCGCGCAGGACCGAACAGCACCGCCGATGGTGGCGCTGGGGGGGCATGGCTGCCTCGGTGCTGGTGGCATTTGCGCTGGGCTGGGTGGGCCGGGGCCAATGGCCCGCAGTGGCACCCTCCGGCCTTCTCGCCATGAACGCCAGCGCGCCAACCCAGCGATTTGCGACCCAGGCCGCCATGGCCCATGCGGTGTACCAGCCCGAACAGCGCCATCCCGTGGAGGTGCCTGCCGCTCAGCAGGAGCACCTGGTGCAATGGCTGTCCAAGCGCTTGGGGCGGCCCCTGAAACTGCCGCTGCTCACGGCACAAGGCTATGAACTGGTGGGCGGGCGGCTGTTGCCCGGAGACACCGGAGCGCGCGCGCAATTCATGTACCAGAACAGCGCGGGCGAGCGCGTCACGCTGTACCTGGGCGCCCTGGCCCCCACCACCGCCACGCAGGCCTTGCCCCCTGCCACAGTGCTCACCGCGCCCGCCAAGCCCGCGCAGGCGCAGCAGCCTGCCGAGACCGCCTTTCGCTTCACCCAGGAAGGCCCGGTGCCGGGTTTTTACTGGACGGACCAGGGTTTTGGCTACGCGCTCAGTGGCCAGCTGCCCCGCCCGGCGCTGCAGGCGCTGGCCACGGCGGTGTACCAGCAGCTTTGACCCCCGGCGCCAACCCCGCGCCCGTCAGCGCAATGCTGCCAGCGGGTGCGCGTAGGTCGGCCAGGGGCTGACGAAGAACGGCGCCACCATGTCCGGCGTCACGTCTTCAATGCGCGCCGGACTCCATTGGGGTGCGTGGTCCTTGTCCACCGCCAATGCGCGGATGCCTTCCACTGTCTCGCTCTGGCCGGCGCGCAGAAAAAAGCAGTGGCGCACCATGTCGCGCTCCATGCGCAAATCGTCGGCCAGGCCCAGGCTGCGGGCGC
>DAOPUP010000216.1:0-4733 GCA_035350655.1 Acidovorax sp.
TGGCAGATGTAGTGGTAGGCCTCGGTCACGCGGATGTCGAACTTCGAGTTGCCGGGCACGCTGAATTGCTCGCCCGCACCGGACTTCACCCAGGCGTCGCTGCCAGAGAGCTTGTATTCGCACGATCCGGCCACGCATTCCATGATCTCGGGTGCGCCGGTGTTGAAGGTCAGCGTGGCGGGCAGGATCACGCCCACCGACTTCTTCGTGCCGTCGGGGAACGTGATGCCATGGCTCACGCACTTGCCGTCGAAATACACACTGGCCTGGGTCGTGACGGACACGCCGTCGATTTTTTCGGTGGTCATGGATGCGCGGGTAGAAAGAACAAAACCCTGGATTTTAGGACAGGGGGCATGGCACTGGAGTGGCTGCATCCGTTGGGGCTGGGGTTTGGGCAGGCGGCGGGCAGGAAAAGAGCCCCATGCAGGGGCTCTGGTGTCGCACAGCGCTGGATGCTGCTCAGCGCCAGTAGGGATTGCGGTGGGCTGGGTAGTAGGGGCGAGCGTAGCCGTACTCGATCACCGCCATGGGCGGGCTCACGTAGGCGGGCTGGACCGGATAGGCGGGTTGCGTGGCGTAGGTGGATGTGACCACGCCTGGTTGCGTAGTCACACCTTGCTGCCCGTAGTAGGGGTCGGGCTGGATGGAATAGATCTGACCCTGGTTGCCGGTCAGCGGCTGAACGCTGACAGGAATCCAGCCGCCGGGATCGGACGGGGTGCGGGTGCTGTACTGGCGCCCCGCATACTCATACACCACGTCGTAGCCCATGGTGCGGTTTTCGTAAGTGGTCTCGGTGGTGCAGCGCCGCACGGTTTGGTACTGGGGCGGTCCGCTGCCTTCGACCTGATTGCCGAGCACGGCGCCACCGAAGATTCCCAGGGCGGTGGCTGCCGCGCGCCCGCCGCCGCGGCCCACGGCATTGCCGGCGGCGCCACCGGCAATCGCGCCCAGCAAGGCGCCAGCACCCGAGTTGCGCGAGCCGCTGTAGACGGTTTCGTTGCCGCACACCTGCTGCGGAATGCCCACTTGCTGCACCACGGGCGTGGCCGACAGCACGCGGCCTTGCTCCTGTGCTGTCGCAGCAGTGGCCAAGGCGGCCAGAACGGAAAAGAGGGCGAACTTTTTCATGCAGAAACTCCTGACGTTTCGGTGCATAACGCGCCAGACCGAGAAAAAGTTGAGGTCCGCCGTGTCAATCCGCTGGCGTGGCACCGTAAAGCTGGGTAAAGAACGGTGGGACTGCGCGGTTTCTCGCCTTTTCACTCCGGTGTCAGCGCTGCATGCAGCTCTTGCCATCGCGCTGCATCAAAGCCGACCGTGATGGTGGAATGTTCACCCTGGCGCCATTCCACCACCGGGCGCTTGATGGTGCTGGGCTGCGCCTGCACCAGTGCGCTGGCGCTGGCATCGTCTTGCACGGCTGCCTGGGCGCCCGGGTCCAGCTTGCGCCAGGTGGTTCCCTGCCGGTTCACCAGCTTTTGCCATCCTACGGCGGCCAGCCAGTCGGGCAGGCGTTCGGCGGGAACGCCTTGTTTCTTGAAGTCGTGGAACGCGTATTCCAGCCCCTGCTGGGTGAGCCAGGCGCGCGCCTTCTTCACCGTATCGCAGTTCGGGATGCCGTACAGAGTGATGTGAGGTGTCTTCATGGCCGCCATCATGCTCGAAGCTGCGCCCTCGGCGACAATTGGCGGTGTATGCACACCAAAATCCACACCCTGGAAGGCTGGCTCAGTCATTGTGAGCGGCTGCATCCTCAGAACATCGACATGGGTCTCGACCGGGTTCGCGAAGTGGCCACCCGTCTGGGCCTGCGTTTTGACTGTCCGGTGATCACCGTGGCTGGCACCAACGGCAAGGGTTCCACCTGCGCCATGCTGGAGGCCGTAGCGCAGCAGGCGGGCTTTCGCACCGGCGTGTACACCTCGCCGCACCTGGTGCATTTTGAAGAGCGCTGCCGCGTGCATGGCGAGGCCGTGAGTGCTTCTGATTTGATAGCGCACTTTGAGGCAGTTGAAAGCGCAAGAACGCAAAATGGCAATGATGTTTCGCTCAGCTACTTCGAGTTCACCACGCTGGCCATCCTGCGGCTGATGAGCCACGCCCTGCTGGATGTGGCCATTTTGGAGGTGGGGCTGGGCGGTCGGCTCGATGCCACCAACATCATCGATGCAGATTGCGCCATCATCACCAGCATCGACATTGACCACACCGAATACCTCGGTCCCGACCGTGAGAGCATCGGTCGCGAAAAGGCGGGCATCATGCGCACGGGCCGTCCGGTGGTCGTGAGCGATCCCATGGCGCCGCAAAGCGTGATCGACCATGCCCGGGAAATCGGTGCCGACCTCTGGCGTTTTGGCCATGATTTCAATTTTTCGGGCGACAAGCAGCAATGGAGCTGGGCCGGACGGGGGCGCCGCTATGCAGGGCTGGCCTACCCGGCGCTGCGCGGCGCCAACCAGCTCGTCAATGCATCGGGCGTGCTGGCGGCGTTGGAAGCACTGCGAATGCGCCTGCCCGTGACAGCGCAGGCCGTGCGCAATGGCCTGGCGCTGGTGGAATTGCCGGGCCGTTTCCAGATCGTGCCGGGGCAACCCACGCTGGTGCTGGACGTGGCGCACAACCCCCATTCCGTGGCAGCGTTGACGGCCAATCTGGATGCCATGGGCTATTTCCCGGCCACGCACGCCGTCTTTGGCGCCATGGCCGACAAGGACCTTGCGCCCATGCTGGCCAAGGTGGGGCCGCTGGTGGACCACTGGTATTTCGCCGATCTGCCCACCCCACGGGCCGAAACAGGCGCCGTATTGCAGCAGAAATGGAACGCGTTGCAGATGGTGTCGGGTGGCCGGCGGCAGGTGACCACCAGCGTCCACGCCGACCCCATGCAGGCCCTGCAGGCGGCAGTGGCCGCGGCAGACCCCGCTGATAGAATCGTGGTCTTTGGATCGTTTTATACGGTGGGTGGTGTGCTGATCAATGGAATCCCCCGCCTGCACGCCAAACATCTGGACGCATAAGCTCCGCTCGAATCCCTACCCCATGGCATTTTTCAAGTTTCGGTGGCCCGGCCAGAATGAACAGGCCGACAAGCCGACCAAGCGCTCCCGTTCGGCACAGGCCGAGAGCATCGAGGTCATGCGCCGGCGCGCAAGGCATCGTCTGATCGGCGCGGCGGTGCTGGTTTTGCTGGGTGTGGTGGGTTTTCCCCTGCTGTTTGACACCCAGCCGCGTCCCATCCCGGTGGATATTCCCATTGAGATCCCCGACCGCAACAAGGTTGCTCCATTGGTTGTTCCTGCCGCCTCCACTGACGCGCAGGTGGCGCGGCCTTCGGCGCCGCCGCTCAAGGCACCTGTGGCCGGCCCTTCATCGCAACCGCCGCAGCGCACGGTGGCCGGGGGCGCACTGGGCGACGGCGAGGAGCTGGTGGCCAGCAGCCGCAGTGCGCACACGCCTGCGCCCGGGCTTCCTGCCGCTGCCAAGGCCAGCGCCAAGCCCGAGGCTCATACCAAAACTGCCGTGGTGCCTGAGGGCAAACCGGAACCCAAAATCAAGCCGGATCCTGCGCCATCGGCCCCCGAGCGCAAGCCGGCGGCGCCGGATGAGTCAGCCCGGGCCCGTGCGTTGCTGGAAGGCCGTGTGGGCGAGTCCGCTGCCAGCTCGCAGGCCGAGGACGGCCGGTTTATCGTCCAGGTGGGCGCTTTTGCCGATGCCGACAAGGCCCGGGAGGCGCGCAGCAAACTCGAGCGTGCCGGGCTTAAAACCTACACCCAGGTGGTGGACACCAAAGAGGGCAAGCGCGTGCGTGTGCGTGTGGGGCCGCTGGCCAACCGGGCCGAGGCCGACAAGGCAGCCAACCGTATCAAGGGTCTGGGGTTGGCGGCCTCGGTGTTGACGCTGTAGCCGCGGTCGGTTGCACGATTGCTTTCCCAATTGCACACCGTGGCATCGCTGGACTGGATATTCGCGGCGGTCTTGCTGGCATCGATGGCGGTCGGCGCCTGGCGTGGCCTGGTCTTCGAGGTGTTGTCCGTGGCCGGCTGGGTGGGTTCTTTTTTTGTGGCCCAGTGGTTTGCATCCGACGTGGCGTCGTTATTGCCGTTGGGGGACTCCGAGGGCGCACTGCGCTATGCAGTGGGCTTTATCGTGGTCTTTGTGGGTGCGATGTTTGCCTGCGGTTTTCTGGCCTGGCTGGCCAAGAAGCTGGTGCATGCCATCGGATTGCGTCCGGCGGACAGAACGCTGGGGGCCTTGTTTGGTGTGGCGCGGGGACTGGTCTTGCTGCTGGTGGTGGCCGTGGTGGTGGGCTTGACACCGCTGCAGGAGGCAGTGTGGTGGCAGGAGTCGCACAGCGCACCGGTGCTGAGTGGTTTGCTCAAGAGCCTCAAACCTGCATTGCCCGAAGAGTTTGGCAGGCATTTGCCTTCATGACCGGGTAGCGGCCACAAGCCGCTGCCGGCAAATTATCGCGGGGCTGTTCCCGTAAATGGATGGAATCGAACTATGTGTGGAATCGTCGGCGTTGTCAGCGCAGAGCCCGTCAACCAGTTGATTTATGACGCTTTGCTGCTGCTGCAGCACCGGGGCCAGGATGCTGCGGGCATCGTGACCCAGCAGGGGCGTAAATTCTTCATGCACAAGGCCAAGGGCATGGTGCGCGATGTCTTTCGCACGCGCAACATGCGGGCCTTGCCGGGCAATGTGGGGTTGGGCCAGGTGCGCTA
>DAOPUP010000217.1:0-4719 GCA_035350655.1 Acidovorax sp.
TGATCATCAGGTCGGTGCCGATGTTGCCGCTGCCAATGATGGCAGCCTTGAGTTTCTTCTGGGTCATGGGGGGCCTTGGGTCTAGGGTGCTGGGTCTTCAGTCGATGGTGGCGCCACTGGACTTGATCAAAGGGGCCCAGCGTGCCACTTCGGACTGGATGAAACTGCCGAACTGTGCGGGGGTGGAGGGGAAGGCCTGCATGCCTTGTTCGGCAAAACGCTTCTGGATGTCGGGCTCGTTCAGGGCCTTGAGGAAGGCTTCATTGAGCTTGGCAATCGCCGGTGCGGGCGTGCCGGCCTTGACCACGGCGCCAAACCACACGCCGGCGTCGACGCCTTGAATGCCCAACTCGCCCAGGGTGGGCACATCGGGCAACTGGGCTGCGCGCCGGGGGGCGGCAATGGCCAGGGGCTTGAGCTTTTTTCCGGCGATCAGCGGGCCGGTGCTGATGAAGGGGTCGAACATCATGTCCACCCGGCCGCTGATCACGTCCTGCAGCGCGGGCGCCGAGCCCTTGTAGGGCACATGCTGGTAAGTGCCACCGGTCTTGCCCCGGAACAGCTCGCCCAGCAGATGGCCGATGGAGCCCAGGCCTTGCGACGCAAAGTTCAGGCCGTCCTTGCGGGCTTTGGCCAGCTGCACCAGGTCGGTCACGGAGTTGGCCGTGCTATTGCTGGACACCACGAGCACCAGGGGGGATGCGATCAGCGAGGTGACGGGGGCGAAATCCTTGACCGGGTCGTAGGAGAACTTGCGGAACAGGTTCTGGTTGATGGCAAACATTTCGGTGGCCGCCACGTAGATGGTGTGGCCGTCGGCCTCGGCCTGCTTGACCTGGGCGGCAGCAATCTGGCCACCGGCGCCGGGCTTGTTGTCCACGATCACGGGTTTGCCCAGCGTGTCGGACATTTTCTGCGCCAGCGCGCGCGAGATGGTGTCGGTGATGCCGCCCGCCGGGAACGGCACGACGAGGGTGAGGGTGCGCGAGGGGAAGGCCGGGGCCTGGGCCAAGGCACCTGTGGCCAAAGCGGCGCCAGCGATTGCGGCGAGGAGGGTGCGGCGAGTTGTCATGCTTGTCTTTGTGGATGGCCAGGGACGGGTGGCACGGGAAAAAGGGAAGAGGGCTTTGGGGGCGCGCGGCTATTGGCCAAAACGGGCGCGCACGCTGCCTACGCCACTGATGCGGGCCTCGAAGGCGTCGCCGGGCTGCACGGCCACCATGGGGCCCAGTGCGCCGGTCATCACCAGGTCGCCCGCGCGCAGCGGCTGGCCCAGCGTGGCCAGCTTGCGCGCCAGCCATACTGCGGCATTGAGCGGATGGCCCAGGCAGGCGCTGCCCTTGCCTTGCGACACCACGGCGCCAGCGCGCTCGGTGGTCATTTCGCACAGCTTGAGGTCGAGCGCGTTCAGGCGCGTGGGCACGGCCCCCAGCACGATGAGCCCGCTGGAGGCGTTGTCGGCCACGGTGTCGATGAATTGGATGTTCCAGTTCGCGATGCGGCTGCCCACGATCTCGATGGCGGGCAGGACATAGGCGGTGGCGTTGATGACGTCGACCAGCGTGGCGTCAGGCAGGTCGAGGTCGCGTTCGAGCACCAGGGCGACTTCGGCTTCGACTTTGGGCTGCAGCGTGCGCGCCCAGGGGATCTCTTCGTCGTCGCCATAAACCATGTCGGCAAACAGGGTGCCGAAGTCGGGCTGGTCCACACCGAGCTGCTTTTGCACGGCCGGCGAGGTCAGGCCGATCTTGCGGCCCACGATGCGCCGGCCTTGTGCCTGCGCATGGCGCACATTGGCCAGTTGCACGGCGTAGGCGTCGTCAGCGCTGGTGATTTCTTCGCGCAGTGGCGCGATCGGGGTGGCGGTCTGTTCGGCCCGGCGCAGGCGCTCGGCCCAGGCGTTGATCTGTTCAGGGGTGGTCATCAGGTTCCTCGGAGGTCTCTTGTGGGGTTCAGGCGGTGTGCTGAAACAGCACACCATAGCCGGCAATCAGTGCGGGCAGGGCCTGGTAGTGTCGCAGCGTGCAGGAAAGAGGCCGTGCAGGCAGCGCGGCGCGGGCGATCAGCCAGGTCTTGGACTCGTGGGCTGACAGGCCGGCCTGCTGCTCGATGGAGTCTTCGGTCAGGGCGGTTAGTTCGTCGAAGGCGCCGCGCTCCAGGGCGTCCATCCAGTGCTGGTCCCATGCCGGGTTGAGCGGCTTCATGCTGGAGTCGCCGCGCGCCAACGCCACGCCCGCAGCCATCACGCGATCTGTCTTGGCATCGCGCTCGGCCGCGGTGGGCGCGCGCTTGATGGTGATGCGTTCGCGCACGGCCGCATCGGGGTGGGCCAGCGTCGGCACCGGGGGCTCGTGCGAAAGCCCGCCCGAGCCGATCACCAGTGTGCGCTGTGGCAGGGTGTCGAGAAAACGGCCGATGCCCTCGCCCAGCTGCTGGCAGCGGGCCAGGCGCGGAATGCCAGGCTGGGCCACGGCGTTCATGAAGATCGGCACCACGGGGGGTGTGTCGAGGCCACCCCACAGGAACTGCAGGGCCTGGGCAAAGCCGTGATCCACCTGCATGCGGCGCGACAGGGCCACGTCAAAGCCTGTGTCCATCAGGTGCGCGGTCAGCGCGAGCGCGGCGGCTTCGTCGGTGTTCAGGGCGCCAGGCGGCGTGAGGTAGTCGCCCACCGAGGTGGCCGCGCTGCCGATGCAGAACGGCGGCATCAGCTCATTGAAAAAGCCGTTGTAGTGGTCGGGGCCCAGCAGCACGATCAATTCGGGGTTGAAGGCATGCACCTGGGCGCGCGCCTGTGCGAGTGCGGCGTCGAGCGCCGCCTTGGCGTCGGCGCTGATCTCGTTGAGCCCGAGCAAGGGCGAGTGCGACATGCCCAGAAAGGCACGGGGGGCGGTGGATTGCATTCAGGCCTCCAGGGGCGTGGCGAGTTTGCGGGCCAGGGCGGCCGTGACGGCCGAGACCTCCTGGGGCGAGCACAGGGCCGCCACAAAGCGGTCTGGGCGCAAGAACACGATGGATTTGGTTTGCTTGCCAAACCATTCCTTGAGGCGGCCCTGGGCATCGCCCAGCGTGATGACGCCGGCGCGTGCATCGCCGGGCTCGCCCTTGTGTGCCATCTGCACCTGGGGCTTGGCCGTGATGAATTTCGCTCCCAGGCGATCCCAGAAGGCACGGGCTTCGGGGCTGAGGTTGAACGTGGGGTCGGTGCCCCAGGCCAGGATGGCGAAGTTCAGGCCGATCACATCATCGAGGCGCACGGTGTCACCGGCCTCGGTGGTCACGCGCGGCTGGATGAACATGCGGCCCACGGGGGTCTCCAGGGGCGCCTCGAAGCCATTGAGCAGGCGGCCCAGGGGCGACTCTTTCTTCTCGGCCATGAGGCCCAGCAGACGGCCCAGCGGGTGGTCGCCTGAGCGCTGGAGCAGCCCGCCCAGCAGGGGCTGGCTTTCGCCCTTTTCGGGCAGCACCACTACGCCGCGCTCGTAGCGTGGCATGGGCTTGAAGCGCATTTCGGCAAAGTACTGCTTGACCGGTGGCAGGGCGTTGAGCGCCAGCATGAGGGTGTCGCGCACCTTGGCGGCGGTGTGGCTTTCGGGGGCGAAGATGTCGCCGGCCACTTCGGACAGGTGGATCATCGAGCGGGCATGGTCGCGGCGCTCGTCGCCATAGGTGTCGAGCAGGGCGCTGCCTGCCAGGCCCTTGGCCACCCAGGCGAGTTTCCAGGCCAGGTTGCTGGCGTCGCGCATGCCGCTGTTGTAGCCCTGTCCCTGCCACACCGGCATGATGTGCGCGGCGTCACCGGCCAGCAGCACGCGGTCCACGCGGAAGGTGGTGGCCAGGCGGGCGTTGTGGGTGTAGACGCGCTTGCGGATGTAGTCGACCTGGTCCGGATCGGCCACGACCTTGCGCATGAGCTTGGCCAGGTTCTCGGGCTTGGAGAGTTCTTCTTCGGTCTCGCCAGGCATCACCATGAATTCAAAACGGCGGATGCCGTGCGGCAGGGCTGCCGATACGTAGGGGCGCTCGGGGTCGCAATGCATGTCGATATGGGGCGTGCCCAGCGGGTCGTTGCGTACATCGACCACGATCCACTGGTTGGGCTTGGTGCGGCCTTCAAACGGCACATCGAGTGCGCGGCGGATGAAGCTGTTGCCACCGTCGCAGGCCACCACATAGCGTGCGCGCAGGGTGCGCGGCTGGCCCTGGCTGTCTTCGAGCGTGAGCGTGACGCCCTCGGCGTCCTGCGTGATGCCGGTGACCGACTGCCCAAACATCACCTGCGTGTCCTGGAAGCGCTGCAGGCCCTGGTACAGGATTTCGTCCACCTGGGGCTGGATGAAGGCATTGCGGCGCGACCAGCCGAACTCGTCGGTGCGCGGCTCGATGGAGGCGAAGCATTTGCCGCTGGCGGTGTAAAAGCGCATCCAGTGGTCGGGCGTGATGTGTGCCTGCACCTGATCTACCAGGCCTGCGGTCTGCAGCGTGCGCAGGGATTCATCATCGATGCCGATGGCGCGCGGGTAGTCGATGATCTTGTCGAGCTTTTCGATGACCAGCGCGGGGACACCGGCCACGCCCAGCGTGTTGGCAATGGTCAGGCCCACGGGGCCTGCGCCGACGATGATGACGTCGGCATCGAAGCCGGCGGTGTTTTTCTTGCTTTTCGTGGCCATGGGTCTGGCTCCTGTGGGTGAATCGGTTGAAATCCTCCGGGCCTTG
>DAOPUP010000218.1:0-4710 GCA_035350655.1 Acidovorax sp.
ACCGTGTTGTTGCAGATGCTGGATCTCGGCAGCCGTGGTCATGGCGCACTCCTCAAGTGTTTCGCAGGGAGTACAAGATTAGTGCATTGCAGCATGGATAGGCAAGCACAACAATTGGGGTCAGACTCCAATTAATCACAGCTTAAATCCAAGCCATTAAAATAAGGGACATATCAAACTTAATAGCATTAGGCTCATATGAATGAATGGCTCACACCCTATTTCACCGCCATTTCTCGGACCACCACAGGTCGCCCCGGTCGCGCTTTGGCGACGCGACGCGGTGATTTTTTTTGTAACTCAGCCACAAAATTCGCATCGCCCAGCGCCCAGCCACGCAAGGCCGCGTCGGTGAGCGCTGCCTGCTCTGCACTGCCGATGCCCGCCTGCACCAACGCCGCATAGGCCGCCTCGCGCGCAAACGGCGTGTTACCCAGCGCCCAGTACAACGCATGCGGCGTGACCAGTTTGTCACTGCGCTGGCCCAGGTAATGGGCGTGGCTGGACCAGGGCCAGGCCGCGGGTTGCGCCACCATGGCGGCGCGCACCGGGTTCAGGTCGATATAGACCATGCAGGCCAGCAGATAGCGCTCGGTCTCGATCAGCGTAGAGCGGTAGCGCCCTTCCCACAGCGTGCCGGTACGGCCATGGCGCTGGTTGAAATAGCGCACATAGCTGCGCCCCACGGCCTGCATCATCAGGGGCAGTGCCTCGGCCGTGGCCGGCGTGGCCAGCAAATGAAAGTGGTTGTCCATCAGCACATAGGCATGAACGGCCACGGCAAACTTCTGCGCGTTGTCGGCCAGCAGCGCCAGCATGGCCTCGAAATCCTGCGCGTCCGCAAAGATCATCTGGCGGTTGTTGCCGCGCTGGATGATGTGGTGCGGGTAGCCGGCAAGCGTGAGACGGGGCAGGCGGGCCATGGGCAGCTCCTGAAAAAGGCAGAGCGTGGCATTTTAATTGGAGTCTGACCCCAATTAATCCACCGCGCCCGGTTCAACCCACCGGCAGCCCGAAACGCGCGCCCAGCGCCTGCTCCAGGCCAAACTCGCGCAGGATGGCGCGCAACCGCTCCTGGGCGCTGCGCTTTTTCTGCCCCGTGTAACGGGCGATGATGAGCTCGTTCTTCATGCTGTGCTCCCAGCCCACCAGCTCGGTCACGGTGACCTGGTAGCCGCTGGCCTCCAGGTGCAGGCAGCGCAGCACGTTCGTCACCTGGCTGCCCAGCTCACGCGTGTGCAAGGGGTGGCGCCACAGTTCGGCCAGCGGCGTGCGCGCCAGTTGCAGCGCCTTGCCCTGGCGCAGGCAGGCGGCCACCTCGGCCTGGCAGCAGGGCACGATGACCATGGCACGCGCATGCTTTTGCAGGCCGAAGGCGATGGCGTCGTCGGTGGCGGTGTCGCAGGCATGCAGCGCGGTGACCATGTCGATGCGCTCGGGCAGTTCAGCCGCGTCGGTCGATTCGGCCACCGACAGGTTCAGGAACGACATGCGCCCGAACCCCAGCTGCTGCGCCAATGCGCGCGATTTGTCGACCAGCTCGGCGCGCCACTCGATGCCATAGATGTGGCCGCGCCCCAGCGCCTTGAAGTACAGGTCGTACAGGATGAAGCCCAGGTACGACTTGCCCGCGCCATGGTCGGCCAGCGTGGGGCTGTGGCCGTCTTCTGACAGCTCCTGCAGCAAAGGCTCGATGAAATTGAACAGGTGGTAGACCTGCTTGAGCTTGCGGCGTGAATCCTGGTTCAAACGCCCTTCGCGCGTAAGGATATGCAGCTCTTTGAGCAGCTCGACGGACTGGCCCGGGCGCAACTCGGAGAGCTCTGCACTGGCCGCCGCAGCATTCTTGCCAGACACCTTGGTGGCCACCTTGGGCTGCGCGGCTTTCATGCCTGGCCCTTCGTCGTTGCAGATCCGGCCGCCGCGGTGCCATCCCCTGCCCCCACCTCCAGCGTCTGCCAGCCTGGCATGCCCAGCTGTTCCAGCACCTCCATGTTGCGCTCGTAGATGGCCTCTGCTTCGGGGTAGGCCTGCACGGCCCGGTCGATGCTGTCTTCGCGCAGCAGGTGCAAGGTGGGATAAGGCGCGCGGTTGGTGCAGTTGGTCACATCGTCCGCAGCGGTGCCGGCAAACTGGAACTGCGGATGAAAGCTGGCAATCTGCAGCGTGCCGTCCAGGTCCAGCTCCTGCAGCACCGCTTCGGCCACATCAAGGAAATCGTTGAACGCCAGAAAGTCCTGCAGGCAGTCGGGCGCCATCAACAAGGTGGTGTCACGCACCTGCGCGGGGGTGGCGGCCAGGTCGGCCAGCTCGCGCCGCAGGTCCTGCTCCAGTGCAGTGCCATCGGTGGCGGTGCTCACCACATAGTAGATCTGTCCCTTGGCATGCACGCCCTTGGCAAACGGGCACAGGTTCAGGCCGATGACGGCCCGCTCGAGCCAGCGCACCATGTCCGCCGTCACAAGGCCCGCCCGTTCAGAAAGGGCTGGGGGCGACGCGGGGGCAGCAGGCTTCATGGCAGATCGATTCACAAGACAACAAGGATGCTGCGAATTTTACCGGCCCACCCTCGCCGCGTTGCCAGGTCCCTGGCTTCTCAGCCCAGCAGATGCAGGCCGGTCAGGCGCTCATGCTCGCGCACCGCGAAGCGGTCGGTCATCCCGGCGATGAAATCCGCCACCGCGCGGGCACGCACCGACAGCTCACCTTCCAGCGCCTGGCGGGTGAAGCGCGGCTTCATTTCGCCAGGCTCGGCCAGGTACGCGGCAAACAGCTCGGTCACCACGCGCTGGGCGCGCCCCGTGGTTTCCACCACCTGCGGATGGCGGTAGAGGTTCTTGAAAAGAAAGCGTTTGAGCTGTGACGACTGGGCCCGCATGGGGGCGCTGAAGCCCACCAGCGGTGCGGCCCCACGCACATCGGCCACCGTGCGCGGCGCGGCATGGGCCAGCGCCGCACTGGTGGCATCAATCACGTCGTACACCTGCGCGCTGAGCATGCGCCGGATGGTTTCGTACAGCAGGCGCCGCTCCATCGCAGCGCCCACCAGATGCGGATGCTCGGCCTGCGCCACGCGGCGGTAATGGTCGAACAGCGGCACCTCAGCCAACTGCGCCAGCGTGACCAGGCCCGAGCGCACGCCATCATCGATGTCATGCGCGTTGTAGGCGATCTCATCGGCCAGATTGCACAGCTGCGCCTCCAGGCTGGGCTGCTCTTTGCGCAAAAATCGTCCGCCCACGCCGCCTGGCTCGCTGGCCTCGAGACGCTGCGCATTGGCTTGCGAGCAATGCTTGAGGACGCCCTCGCGCGTTTCGAACGTGAGGTTGATGCCGTCGTAGTCGGGGTAGCGCTCTTCGAGCTGGTCCACCACGCGCAGGCTCTGCAGGTTGTGCTCGAAACCGCCATGGGCCTGCATGCAGCCGTTGAGCGCATCCTGCCCCGCATGCCCAAAAGGGGTGTGGCCCAGGTCGTGGGCCAGCGAGATGGCCTCCACCAGGTCTTCATTGATGCGCAAGGACCGCGCAATCGAACGCCCCAGCTGGGCCACCTCGAGCGAATGCGTGAGCCGCGTGCGAAACAGGTCGCCCTCGTGGTTCAGAAACACCTGGGTCTTGTAGACCAGCCGGCGAAACGCCGAGGAATGCACAATGCGATCACGGTCGCGCTGGTACTCGGTGCGCGTGGGTGCCGGCGCCTCCGGGTGCCTGCGCCCCCGAGTGTGCGCCGGGTCGCAGGCGTAGCCTGCCAAGCCTTGGCTTTGCATCAAATCGGTCGCAAGTGCAATATATTCATCAGTATATTGCTATTACTTAAATAGCAATCAAGCACAGCACAGGTCAATCACTTCACGCACCAGAGAATCGGGCGCGGGCCGCACAACGGCCTTGCCCGGACCGTCAATCAACACAAAACGAATCTCGCCCGCCTCGGACTTCTTGTCCACGCGCATCAGCTCGAGGTAGCGGCCAGCGTTGTCAGCCGCATCCAGCACCGGCCCGCGCAAAGGCAGGCCCGCACGCTGCACCAGCGCTTTCAGGCGCGCCACAAACGCCTCGTCCACCAGGCCCAGCCGGCGCGACAGCTCGGCCGCCATCACCATGCCGGCGCCCACGCCCTCGCCGTGCAGCCAGGCGCCATAGCCCATGCCGGCCTCGATGGCGTGCCCGAAGGTATGGCCAAAGTTCAAAATGGCGCGCAGTCCACCCTCGCGCTCGTCCTGCCCCACCACCCAGGCCTTGATTTCGCAGCTACGCCGCACCGAATGCGCCAGCGCCGTTCGGTCGCGTGCCAGCAGCGCATCCATATGCGCTTCCAGCCAGCCCATGAAATCCATGTCGGCAATCGGTCCGTATTTGATGATCTCAGCCAGTCCGGCACTGAGCTCGCGCGCCGGCAGGGTGTCGAGCGTGGCCAGATCGCACACCACCAGCTGCGGCTGGTAGAACGCGCCGATCATGTTCTTGCCCAGCGGGTGGTTGATGGCCGTCTTGCCCCCCACCGACGAATCCACCTGCGCCAGCAGCGTGGTCGGCACCTGCACAAACGGCACACCACGCATATAGCTGGCAGCGGCAAAGCCCGTCATGTCGCCCACCACCCCGCCGCCCAGCGCAAACAGCACCGTCTTGCGGTCGCAGCCATGCTGCAGCAGGGCGTCAAAAATCAGGTTGAGGGTCTGCCAGTTCTTGTGCTCTTCGCCGTCGGGCA
>DAOPUP010000219.1:0-4704 GCA_035350655.1 Acidovorax sp.
ACCTGCAGATCATCAGCGGCCTGCCGCCGCTGGTGCGCGAGGACGACCAGTTCCGCGCGCAGATCACGCTGCGCAACACCACCAAGGCCGCCATGAAGGTCGAGGTGGCGCCGCGCGCCACGCTGCTGGAGCTGAAGCCACAGACCATCGACATCCCGGCCGGAGAGGCGCGTGAGGTGGCCTGGAGCGTGACGGCACCTGCGCAGCTGGCGCAGACCCGCGCCGAATCCATCCTGTGGGAGATCGAGGCCAAGGACCAGGTCAGCGGTGCCCGCGACGCCCTCAAGGCCCGCCAGCGCATCGTGCCGGCGGTGCCGCTCACGGTGCAGCAGGCCACGCTGGTGCAGGTGGACGGTAGCTACAACCTCGATGTGAACCCGCCCGCCGATGCCTTGCCTGGCCGGGGCGGCCTCAAGATGTCGCTGCAGCCCAAATTGGCGGAAGGCCTGCCCGGCGTGCGTGACTGGTGGGCGCGCTACCCGTTTGCCTGCCTGGAGCAAAAGACCAGCAAGGCCGTGGGCCTGCGCGATGGCGCGCTGTGGCAGACCGTGGTGGCGCAGTTGCCCACGTACCTCGACAGCGACGGCCTGGCCAATTACTTCCCGCCGCGCGATGGCGACAGCAACCGGGGCAGCGACACCCTCACGGCCTATGTGCTGGCCGCCACGCACGAGGCCGCCAGCATCAACCCCGCGTTTGCGTTGCCTGACGATGTGCGTGCGCCCATGGAGCGTGGCCTGATCGCGTTTGTGGAAGGCCGCATCCAGCGCAGCTTCTGGAGCCCGCGCAAGGACCTGGACATGCGCAAGATGGCTGCGCTGGAGGCGCTGTCGCGCTACGGCAAGGCCCAGGGCCGCATGGTGAGCAGCATCACCATCGCGCCCAACCAGTGGCCCACGCACACGGTGATCGACTGGGTCAATGTCTTGAAGCGCGTGGCCGATGTACCCGAGCGCGACAAGCGCCTGGCCGAGGCCCTGCAGATCCTGCGCGCGCGTCTGTCGTACCAGGGCACCAAGCCCATCTTCAGCACCGAGCAGGACGACTACTGGTGGTGGCTGATGCAGAACGGCGATGTGAACACCGCCCGCCTGATGCTCGCCGTGATGGACGAACCGGCCTGGAAGGACGACATGGGCCGCCTGGCCAACGGCTTCATCAGCCGCCAGCAGGCGGGCGCCTGGCACACCACCACGGCCAACCTGTGGGGCGGCCTGGCGCTGGAAAAATTCAGCGCCACGTTCGAGGCCACGCCGGTGTCGGGCACCACCAAGGCCAGCATGGGGGGCAGCACCGCCAGCGTGGACTGGAGCAAGGTTGAGCGCATCAAGCCCTCAGACGCTACGGGCGCCGCGCACCAGACCACCTGGTTCGGCGCACCCGCCGCGCCCGGCATGCTGCGTGGCAACGACATGTTCCTGCCCTGGTCCGAGGTGGGTGGCAAGGAGAGCCTGGCGGTGGCCCACCAAGGCTCGGGCAAGCCGTGGCTCACGCTGCAGTCGATAGCTGCGATCCAGCTCAAGGCGCCTTTTGCGGCAGGCTATGCGATCAAGAAGACCGTCACGCCCGTGGAGCAGGCCAACAAGTCGCTGCCCGCAGGCCAGTACACCCGTGGCGACGTGCTGCGCGTGACGCTCACGGTCAACGCCAGCGCCGACATGACCTGGGTGGCCATCACCGACCCCATTCCGGGCGGCGCCACCATCCTGGGCAGCGGCCTGGGGCGCGACTCCGAGATCGCCACGCAGGGCGAGAAAAAGAGCGGCAGCGGCTGGCCCGCGTTTGAAGAGCGCAGCTTCGAGTCCTTCCGCAGCTACTACGAGTACCTGCCCAAGGGCATGGTCAAGATGGAATACACCGTGCGCCTGAACAACGCGGGTGACTTTGCCCTGCCGCCCAGCCGCGTCGAGGCGATGTATGCGCCCGAGATCTTTGGCGAGGCGCCCAATGCGCGGGTGAAGGTGGAGACCCCGAAGTGATGTTTGCCATGCCTGTGCTGCATCGACACCCCGTGTTTACCCCGCCATGAGCTCCAGCGTTTTTGTCGAGCTTCGGTTCTGGCTGCTGGTGGTGTTTTCGTTCGTGCTGCCGGCGGGTATCTACGCGCTCCTGCTGGTCACCAGGTCCATCTCGCGCAGGGCAGTGTTGGGCTTTGGTATTGCGCTGGTGCTGATGGCGGGCGTGGACCTGTACCTGCTGCAAACCCTGGCCAGCGTGGCGAAGAACACGCCCTCACTGGCCGACGACAAGGTGTTTATCTCCGAACTGTCGATTGCGCTGTACATCCTGCCGGTGGTGTTTGGCGGCATTGGCGTCAATCTCATCTCGCATGTGTTGCTGCGCCACCTGACCGACGCGGAGAACCGGTTCGATCGGGAGCACTCGGATGGCTGAGGGCAGGTGGACCATGCGCCCCTGGGCGGCGGGTTGGACGACTGGTTTGGCGCTGTGGGCTGTCTGTACATCGGCCGCCTGGGCCATCCCGCCGTTCAGTGAGGTCCGCGCCTACTTCAGGCCGTCCGACACCCTGATCCTCTCGCGCGAGGGCGAGGTGCTGCAGCGCCTGCGCACCGATGCCACAGTGCGGCGCGGGCAATGGGTGCCGCTGGCCGAGGTCTCGCCCGCGCTGCGCCAGGCGCTGGTGCTCAGCGAGGACAAGCGCTTTTTTGAACACAGCGGCGTGGACTGGCGTGCCGCCTCGGCCGCAGCCTGGGGCAACCTGTGGAGTCAGCGCACCCGCGGTGCCAGCACCCTCACCATGCAGCTCGCGGGCCTGCTCGATGGGGACTGGCGCCAGGGGCCGGGCGGCCGCAGCGTGGTGCAAAAGCTCGGCCAGACCGTGGCCGCCCAGGTGCTGGAGCGGCGCTGGCGCAAAGACCAGATCCTGGAGGCCTACCTCAACCTCGTGCCGTTTCGCAGCGAGCTAGTGGGCATCGATGCACTTTCGCGCACGCTGTTTGGCAAGGCTGCCCATGGCCTCGACGAGCGCGAGGCGGCGGTGGCGGCGGCCCTGGTGCGCGCCCCCAATGCCCGGGCTACGCTGGTGGCACAGCGCGCCTGCGGTGTGCTGCGCGACATGCGCCAGCGCCCCGGCAGCGCCCCGGTCCGCGTGGACTGCGATGCGCTGGACCTGTTCGCCACCGCCGCGCTGCAGCGCCGGGCCTTTGATGCGAGCGAAGGCGTGGCCCCGCACTTTGCGCGCTATCTGCTGCGCCAGCGTTTCCAGGACAGCGCTGCACCCGAAAGGGTGACCAGCACGCTGCGTGCCCCGCTGCAGCGCTTTGCCGTGCAAAGCCTGCAGCAGCAGCTGCGCGAGCTGCGCGGCCGCAATGTCGAAGATGGCGCGGTGCTGGTGCTCGACAACGCCACGGGCGCGGTGCTGGCCTGGGTGGGATCGTCGGGGGCACTGAGCCAGGCGGGCGAGGTCGATGGTGTGCTGGCGCTGCGCCAGCCTGGCTCCACGCTCAAACCCTTCTTGTACGCGCAGGCAATGGATCAAAGGCGGCTCACGGCGGCGTCGCTGGTCGAGGATTCGCCCGCACAGATCAGCACGGCCGGCGGCCTCTACATCCCGCAGAACTACGACCGCCAGTTCAAGGGCTGGGTCTCGGTGCGCACGGCGCTGGCCGCGTCGCTCAATGTGCCGGCGGTGCGCACGCTGGTCATGGTCACGCCCGACGCGTTCCACCGCCAGCTCGCTGCCGTGGGCCTGCCGTTGCGTGAAAGTGGCGGCTACTTTGGCTACAGCCTGGCGCTGGGCAGCCCCGAGGTGCCGCTGCTGCAGCTGACGAATGCGTTTCGTACGCTGGCCAACGGCGGGCGCATGGGGCCGGTGGCGCTCACGGCCGACGCCCAGCCGGCCCCCACCACCTGGGCGCTCAATGCCCATGCTGCATTCATCGTGGGTGACATCCTCGCGGACGGCAATGCGCGCGCGCGCAGCTTTGGCACCGACAGCGTGCTGACCACGCGTTTCTGGACGGCCGTGAAAACCGGCACCAGCAAGGACATGCGCGACAACTGGGCCCTGGGCTGGTCCGAGCGCTATACCGTGGGCGTGTGGGTGGGCAACGCCAGCGGCGCTGCCATGCACGATGTCAGCGGCACCAGCGGTGCAGCGCCCATCTGGGCGGCTGTGATGGGCTTTTTGCACGCCCGCGAGCCCAGCCGGGCGCCCGCGGCGCCTGCGGGCCTGGTGCGTACGGCGGTGCGGTTTGGTCCGGCGCCACCGTTACCCGCAGGCAGCCCGGCACCGCTGGAGGCAGCACGCGACGAGTGGTTTGTGCCAGGCACGCAGCAGGCGCTTTTTGCTATGGATTCAGGAGCTGAAAGTGCAGATGAAAAAAGCACTAGAGGCCAAAAAAGTTCAAAACCTGCCGCCCGCGCCGCGGCCGCATCCACTGCGGGTGCCGCTGCGCGCATCACCGCGCCGTCGCCGGGCACCATCCTGGCGCTGGACCCCGACATTCCTGCGCAACGCCAGCGCCTGCACCTGCGGGCCAGCGGGCAGGATCTTCACTGGCGCCTGGACGGCCAGCCGCTAGGGCGCGGGCCGCAGCTGGCCTGGCTGCCCTGGCCGGGGCGCCACCGGATACAACTGACCGATGCAGCGGGCACCGTGCTCGACGAGGTGCACATCGAGGTGCGGGGCGCTGGGGTGTCGGGCAGCCTGGCGCACTGGCGTTGAAGGTGCTGAGGGCGCCA
>DAOPUP010000220.1:0-4686 GCA_035350655.1 Acidovorax sp.
TGTCTTCGTCGAAGCTTTCGATTTCCAGCATTTCCTGCAGCGGCACATAGGCCACCTCTTCCAGGCTGTTGAAACCCTCGGCGATCAGGATGTCGGCGATTTCCTCGTCCACATCGAGCTTTTCCATGAACAGGCGGCGGGCCGTATCCGACTCGTTGGCCTGCTTCTGGGCCGACTCGGCGGCGTCCATGATGTTGATTTTCCAGCCCGTCAGGTCGGAGGCCAGACGCACGTTCTGACCACCACGGCCAATGGCGATAGCGAGATTTTCCTCATCCACCACCACGTCCATGGCATGCTTTTCTTCATCCACCACGATGGACGACACGTTCGCGGGCGCCAGCGCACCGATCACGAACTGGGCCGGATCTTCCGACCACAGCACGATGTCCACGCGTTCGCCAGCCAGCTCGTTGGTGACGCCATTGACACGGGTGCCACGCACGCCGACGCAGGTGCCGATGGGGTCCACGCGCTTGTCGTGCGACAGCACGGCGATCTTGGCGCGCGAACCGGGGTCACGGGCGCAGCTCTTGATCTCCAGCAGCCCCTGCTCGATCTCGGGCACTTCCTGGCGGAACAATTCAATCATGAACTCGGGGGCCGAGCGCGACAGGATGATGGGGGCGCCGCGCAGCGTCAGGTCCACTTCCATGATCATGGCGCGCACACGGTCGCCGCTGCGCAGATTTTCCTTGGGAATCATCTCGGTGCGACGCAGGCGGCCCTCCACGCGACCCGACTCGACGATGATGTCGCCCTTGTCCATGCGCTTGACGGTGCCGGTGAAGATGCGCTCGCCGCGCGACATGAAGTCGTTGAGCAGCATTTCGCGCTCGGCATCGCGAATCTTCTGCAGAATGACCTGTTTGGCGGCCATGGCGCCAATGCGACCGATCGGCACGGACTCGACGCTTTCTTCAATGTATTCGCCGACCTCGATGTCCGCGATACGCTCCTTGGCGTCCATCAACAGCTCTTCGGCTTCGGGATTCTGCAGACCTGCCTCGTCGGGCACGACGAGCCAGCGACGGAAAGTCTCGTAGTTGCCGCTGTCGCGATCGACGGACACGCGGATGTCCACCTCACCCGGGTACAGCTTCTTGGTAGCCTGGGCCAGGGCCGACTCCACGGCGCCCAAGACCACATCGCGCTCCACGTTCTTCTCGCGCGAAATGGCCTCAACCAACATCAACAATTCGCGATTCATGCGACGACTCTCCTGTTTCTATCACCCGCAGGCGGTAGCTGCCAGCAGCCCCCACCCACTCCAAACCATCCAGCGACTCAGCCCGGTGCTTGACCAGCCTTTGCCCCCCGCCCCTTGAAATCCACAATGGGCGCCAGTCGGGCATCCCTTAGTTCATCCAGCGCAAATCCCAGCGCCTGCAAAGGGGCCGGCACACGCTTCTTGCTTATTTTCTGACCCGGTTTCACTGCAGGCTCGTCACTCCAGACGATCTGCCAGCCACCCGACTCAGCCCGCTCCAGCGTGCCGCGAAATTTCTTGCGGGTGGCATTGACCTGCCCCATGGCCGCCGCGCCAATGGGCGCCTTCAGGGTGAGATCGATGACCGAACCCTCGAAACGCACGAAATCCTGCTCGTGGCGCAAAGGGCGATCGATACCCGGCGACGAGACCTCCAAGCGCTTGTACTCAACCCCATCCACCTCCAACGCGAACTGCAGTTGGCGGGTGACCTTTTCGCAATCTTCCACCGTGACGAACTGATCCACCAGGGGCTCTGGCGCATCGGCGGCCGGCTGCACCCAAGGCAAATCGATGGTGACGCGCAGCAAACCGCCGGCAGAGCGCTCAATCTCCACCAGGTCATACCCCAGACCGGTCACAATTTGTTCAACGACTTGCTGCAATGCCACGTGTTCAGTTCAATTCCGGAAAAACAACACGACTGACGCAACCCAGAACCAGGCCAGCGGCCCATCCCATAGAAGCACTCTGCGTGCATTCTTGTTTGCGTCAATCCAAAACAAAAAACCCGATAACCCCCGGAGACTCTTCCCCGACAGCTTCGAGCTCCAAAAGCATTCGACCAAAAAAAACGGGCGGTTGGTACCCGCCCGTTTGGTCGTGAGAGGCGTATTGTAGCGCGTAAAGCATTGATTTGCAAAGACGCGCCGTGCCCCAGGTGTTGCATGAACGTGCTTTTTGTGCGCCACACCACAGCCTTGGGGCCTGCAACGCCAGAACCACGGGGCGCGCCAGGCAATACCCCATCAAAAATGCCCGAAGCGCAGACTTTTTCATGCTCGGCAGCTACGACAGTGATAGCGGCTGCAACAGCTCCACCAGGTCGCTTTCGGTCCACAGCGGCTCCTTGCGGGCCGCAGCGCCGCCATACAGGCTGCTTGCCAGCAGCGCCTTGCGCTCCTGCAGCGCCAGGATGCGCTCCTCGATGGTGCCCTGGGCAACCAATTTGATCACCCACACGCTCTGGGTCTGGCCGATGCGGTGGGCCCGGTCGGTGGCCTGGGCTTCCACGGCGGGATTCCACCAGGGGTCGTAGTGGATCACCGTGTCGGCCTGGGGCAGATTGAGCCCCACCCCGCCCGCCTTGAGGCTGATGAGGAACAGCGGCACCTGCCCGCTGGTGAACTGTTCGATGATCGCGTCGCGCTGCTGGCTCTGCCCCGTGAGCTTGACCCAGGGCAGCTTGCGCTTTTTCAGCTCAGCCTCGATCAGCGTGAGCATGCTGGTGAACTGCGAAAACAGCAGAATGCGCCGCCCCTCGGCCAGCATTTCGGGTAACAGGGCCATCAGGTGCTCGAGCTTGGCCGAGGTCTTGACTTGTTTTGCCGCCTCGAGCGGCACCAGCTGCGGGTGGCAGCAGACCTGGCGCAGCTTGAGCAGTGCATCAAGAATAGTGATCTGCGATTGGGCCAGTCCCTTGGACTGCAGGGCTTCGCGCACGGTTTTTTCCATGCCCAGACGGATGGTTTCGTACAGGTCGGCCTGCGCACCGGCCATTTCCACCGGCATCACGGTCTCGACCTTGGGCGGCAGCTCGCCGGCCACCAGCGCCTTGGTGCGCCGCAGCATGAAGGGTGTGATGCGCGCGCGCAGCTGCGCCATGCGCGCACCGTCACCCTGCTTTTCGATCGGTGTGCGAAACAGCGCCTTGAAGCGCTGCTGGCTGCCCAGAAAGCCGGGCATCAAAAAGTGGAACAGGCTCCATATTTCACCCAGGTGGTTTTCCATGGGCGTGCCCGACAGGCACAGCCGGTGCCGCACAGTCAACTGGCTCACCACCTGCGCGGCATGCGTGCTGGCGTTCTTGATGTTGTGGGCCTCATCGAGCACCACCAGATGCCACTCATGCGCCAGCCAGCGGTCGCGGTCGCGCTGCAGCAGCGAATACGGGGCGATGACCAGATCGTGCTCGGCCACCGATTCGGCCACCTCGTGGCGGCCCGCGCCGTGCAGTACCAGGCTGCGCAGGCCTGGGCAAAAGCGCGCGGCCTCGCGCTGCCAGTTGCCCATGAGGCTCACCGGCGCAATGACGAGCGCGGGACAGGTCAGGCGCCCGGCCTCTTTTTCCACCTGGATATGCGCCAGGGTCTGCAGCGTCTTGCCCAGGCCCATGTCGTCGGCCAGCACACCGGCCAGGCCATGGGTACGCAGAAACTGCAGCCAGTTCAAGCCCTGCTGCTGATAAGGCCGCAGCGTGGCGTGCACGCTGGCCGGCAGCGGCACTTCGGGCAACGCTTTGGCACCCTGCAGCTGCGCGACCATGGCGCGCAAGGCGCCAGCGCCCTCCCACACGGCGCCCTCGCCCAGCGCGGCGCTGGTGCGCAACGCCTCCAGGCGCGAGAGCTGGAGGTGATCGCTGGTGAAGTCATGGGCGCGGTCGCCCACCAGGTCCAGCAGCGCCGCCATCCAGGGCCGCAGCGTTTCGGTGGGCAGGCGCACAAAACCGGGGCCCGGGTGCGACGGCAGATAGACATGCGATGGCAATTGCGGCAGACCCGTTTCTGGGTCGGGCGGCTGGGCCGCCGCGGCGGCAATCAGGTCGGGCAGCCAGGGCAGGATGTTGTGGCGTACACCGTTGATCTCCATGCCCAGCGACAGCGCAAACCAGGGCGATGTGGCCTCGTCATCGCCCCCGGGCTGCAGCGCCACATCCAGGGTGTCGGCATGGGTGATCCAACCACCCAACGCGGCATCGACGGTCACTTCAAACCCCGCGTCGCGCAACACCGCGAACCGGTTGTCGGCCCAATGCCACCAGTCGTTTTGCGCGCGCTTGCCGGGAATGCCGAACAGGCCATCGCCGATGGCGAGCAGGCCCAGGTCCATCAGCCGCTCGATGGCGTGGCGTTCTGCCTTGGCATCGCGCTGCAGCAGCACCTGGCCGCCATCTTCCGCTGTCACCAGCACGCTCAGCTCCTGCCCGGCCCACCAGCCCACATGGCCCTGGTAGTCGAACCGCAGCTGGGCGGTGATGAGGCCCAGGTCGGACACATCGCCCGCTGGCACGGGCGCCAGGTGCAGGCGTGCCACGGGTGGGGCGCCCTGCAGCCGCGTGAGCACACCGAGCACCGGCGGCAGCGGCAGCACACCACCCAGGCGGCTGGTGACCTCGGCCTGGTGCTTTTGCAGCGCCGTGGCCCCCAGCGCGGGCGCCTTGAGCAGCAGGGCGAGCTGCGCAGCGCTCAGGCCCTCGG
>DAOPUP010000221.1:0-4654 GCA_035350655.1 Acidovorax sp.
CGCGTGACCAGGCCCCAGGCCTCGCACTGGTCCACCAGGTGGGCCATGGCCTGCTTGGTCATTCCGGCACGCTGGGCCAGGTCGGTCAGCCGGTCGCCCGAGAGCGCGAGATGCCGCGTGATGTGCACATGGGCCGCTGTCACCTGGTCGCGCGCCGCCAGGTTGGACAGCGCCAGCGGCACCTCAACATTGCGCGCCATGAGCTGCAGCACCCGGGCATCGAAGCGGCGCAGCGCGCTGCCCATGAGACGGCCCAGGTGGGTCTGGCGCCAGCGGTCATCGGGCGCCGCAGCGCTGGCGACGGGGGGCGTGCCGGGCGCTGCGATGGGGGTGGGTTCGGCCATGGCGAATTGTCAGGCAAACTGACTAAAAATTGATTTATGCACCCTCTAATGCTGGCATAAACTACTGTTCAAGCATCCAGCCTGTGATTAACCGCAGAGCAATGCCAGCATCCAACCTGTTGTTTTTCAAGGAGTTTCTCATGGACGTCGCAGTCAAAGGCACCAACCCCGCATTGCCAGTGAACACCGAAAAGGCCAAGGCCCTGGCCGCCGCGCTCGCCCAGATCGAGAAGCAGTTTGGCAAGGGCACCATCATGCGCCTGGGCGAAGGCGAGGTGATCGAGGACATCCAGGTCGTCTCCACCGGCTCGCTGGGCCTGGATATCGCCCTGGGCGTGGGCGGCCTGCCGCGCGGCCGCGTGGTCGAGATCTACGGCCCCGAATCCTCGGGCAAGACCACGCTCACGCTGCAGGTGATTGCCGAGATGCAAAAACAGGGCGGCACCTGCGCGTTTGTCGATGCCGAGCACGCGCTCGATGTGCAATACGCCCAGAAGCTCGGTGTGCAGCTGTCCGACCTGCTGATCAGCCAGCCCGACACCGGCGAGCAGGCGCTCGAAATCGTGGACAGCCTGGTGCGCTCGGGCGCCGTGGACCTGATCGTCATCGACTCGGTGGCCGCCCTCACCCCCAAGGCCGAAATCGAAGGCGAAATGGGCGACAGCCTGCCCGGCCTGCAGGCCCGCCTGATGAGCCAGGCGCTGCGCAAGCTGACCTCCACCATCAAGAAGACCAACTGCATGGTCATCTTCATCAACCAGATCCGCATGAAGATCGGCGTGATGTTCGGCAGCCCCGAAACCACCACCGGCGGCAATGCGCTCAAGTTCTACGCCTCGGTGCGCCTGGATATCCGCCGCACCGGCACCATCAAGAAGGGTGACGAAGCCATCGGCAACGAAACCAAGGTGAAGGTGGTCAAGAACAAGGTCAGCCCGCCGTTCAAGACGGCCGAATTCGACATCCTGTTCGGCGAAGGCATCAGCCGCGAGGGCGAGATCATCGACATGGGCGTGAACGCCAAGATTGTCGAGAAGGCCGGCGCCTGGTATGCCTACAACGGCGAAAAGATCGGCCAGGGCCGCGACAACGCGCGCGAGTTCCTGCGCGAGAACCCCGACCTGGCCCGCGAGATCGAGAACAAGGTACGCGAAAGCCTGGGCATCGCACTGCTGCCCGCCGCCCTGGAAGCCGCGCCCGCCGGCAAGCCCGCCAAGGGCGAAAAAGGCGAGAAGGAAGACAAGTAAGCAATACCGCGGGCGCCTGTCGCGCCTGCCGCCTTCTTGCCTGAGGTGCAATCGGCAGTTAGTGCTTATTCAACAAGCGCCATGCGCTATCAATAGCAGAGCAAAATCGCTATGGGCTTTGGCACCCTTTCCCTCAAGGGCCGCGCACTGCGGCTGCTGGCCCAGCGCGAACATTCGCGCGCCGAGCTCGCCACCAAGCTGGCGCGCCATGTGCAAGAGGGCGACGACCTCAACGCCGTGCTCGACGAGTTGCAGGCCAAGGATTTCATCAACGCCGATCGCGTGGCCGAATCGCTGGTGCACCGCCGCGCCGCGCGGCTGGGCACGCAGCGCCTGGTGCAGGAGCTGCGCAGCAAAGGGCTCGACGATGCGCTGGTGCGCGCCACGGCCGAGCGCCTGCGCGCCACCGAGCTGGAGCGCGCCCAGGCCGTCTGGCGCCAACGCTTTGGCACCGTGGCCACCGATGCCAACGAGCGAGCGCGGCAGATGCGCTTTCTGGCCGCGCGCGGGTTTGCAGGGGACGTGGTGCGCCGCGTGGCGCGCGACGGCAGCCCCGACGACGGGGCCGAATGAAAGCACCGCGGGCGGTCGGGCAATCGCCAGAGCGCTGCACCGCTGGCGATTGAAGGAAAATAGGCCGCAAGCGCTTTATTTACGAGCGCCTATTGCTTCCAAATTGATAGCAAATCAGCCCACACCCGCAGGGCGTTCCTGCTCACAAACCCAGCATCAATTGCAGGTTCTGCACCGCCGCACCGCTGGCGCCCTTGCCCAGGTTGTCCAGGCGCGCAATCAGCACGGCCTGGCGGAAAGTTTCGTTGGCAAACACGCGCAGTTCGAGCTGGTTGGTGTTGGCCAGGGTGTCGGCCGCCAGCTTCAGATCTGCAGTGGGGGGCAGCACCTTGACCCACTGCTCGGGCGTGTTGGTGCGGCCATAGTGCGCATCCAGGGCGTCGTGCAGATCGGCCGCCTTGGGGGCGCCTGGCAACAGGTCCAGGTGCAGCGGCAATTGCACCAGCATGCCCTGCGCAAAATTACCTACGGCCGGAATGAACACCGGGCGGCGCGTGAGGCCGGTGTACCGCAGGATTTCCGGAATATGCTTGTGCTCCAGGCCCAGGGCGTAGGCCTCGTACGGCGCTGCTTTGCCGGCTTCATAGGCTTCAATCATGGGACGGCCGCCGCCGGTGTAGCCACTGACGGAAGGCAAGGCCAAGGGGTAATCGGCCGCAATCAGCCCCGCATCCACCAGCGGGCGCAGCAGCGCAATGGCCCCGGTGGCGTAGCAGCCGGGGTTGGACACGCGGGTGGCACTGCGCACTGCGTCCAGCTGGCCCAGGCACAGCTCGGGAAAGCCATACACCCAGCCCGCTGCCGTGCGGTGCGCGGTGCTGGCGTCGATGACCTTGACCTGGCGGCCAGTGGCTTTTTCGATGCCATCGACCATGGCCACGGTTTCGCGCGCGGCATCGTCGTGCAGGCACAGCACCACCAGATCCACGCCCGCGATCAGGTCGCGCTTGGCCGCCGGGTCCTTGCGCAACTCGGGCGCAATGCTCACCAGCTCGATCTGCGGCATGGCCTGCAGGCGTTCGCGAATTTGCAGCCCCGTGGTGCCGGCTTCGCCGTCGATAAAGACTCTGTTCATCTGAATGCTCCTGCAAGGGGTTGATCGCGTTCTGGCCAACCCCGTAAGTCTGGCACAAGGATGGTGCGCTGCAGCATGATACATTCACAGGTTGCCATGTCCCTAGCCCGCGGCCAGACATTTTGTTGTTCATGGTAAACGGGTAAATACCACCCTTCCCTGAGAGAGACCTCATGAAGATTCACGAATACCAAGGCAAGGAAATCTTGCGCAAGTTTGGTGTGCCCGTTCCGCGCGGCATTCCCGCATTCACGGTGCAAGAAGCCGTCGAAGCAGCCCAGAAACTCGGCGGCCCCGTGTGGGTTGTCAAGGCCCAGATCCACGCCGGTGGCCGTGGCAAGGGCGGCGGCGTGAAGGTTGCCAAGTCCATTGACGACGTCAAGCGCATTGCGGGCGAAATCCTGGGCATGCAGCTCAAGACGCACCAGACCGGCCCCGAAGGCCAGAAGGTTCGCCGCCTGTACATCGAAGACGGCGCCGACATTCAAAAAGAATATTACGTGTCCATCGTGACCGACCGCGCCACGCAGAAGATCGCCTTCATTGCGTCCAGCGAAGGCGGCATGGACATCGAGGAAGTGGCCCATGCCACGCCCGAGAAGATCGTCACCGAATTCATCGACCCGTTGACGGGCCTGGGTGCCGAGCAAGCCACGAAGATCGCCAACGGCATCGGCCTGCCCGCCGAGTCGACCGCGCAGGCCGTGGACATTTTCCAGAAGCTCTACCAGTGCTACATGGAAACCGATGCCTCGCTGGTGGAAATCAACCCCCTGAACCGCGACAGCAAGAACCAGCTGATGGCACTGGACTCGAAGTTCAACTTCGACCCCAACGCGCTGTTCCGCCACCCCGAAATCGTGGCCCTGCGCGACTTGGATGAAGAAGATCCGGCCGAAGTGGAAGCCAGCAAGTTCGACCTGGCCTACATCAGCCTCGATGGCAACATCGGCTGCCTGGTCAACGGTGCCGGCCTGGCCATGGCCACCATGGACACCATCAAGCTGTTTGGCGGCGAGCCTGCCAACTTCCTCGATGTGGGCGGCGGCGCCACCGCCGAGAAGGTCACCGAAGCCTTCAAGATCATGCTGAGCAACCCCAAGGTCGAAGGCATTCTGGTCAACATCTTCGGCGGCATCATGAAGTGCGACACCATCGCCACCGGCGTGATCACTGCCTGCAAGGCCGTGAACCTGTCGGTACCGCTGGTGGTGCGCATGAAGGGCACCAACGAAGAGCTGGGCAAGAAGCTGCTGGCCGAGTCCGGCCTGCCCATCATCGCGGCCGACACCATGGCCGAAGCCGCGACGAAGATCGTCGCTGCCGTCAAGTAATGACCCGACCAGAACGCTAGGACACGCACATGTCGATCTACATCAACAAAGACACCAAGGTCATCACCCAGGGCATCACGG
>DAOPUP010000222.1:0-4654 GCA_035350655.1 Acidovorax sp.
CGTCCAGCTGGCCGGGGAACACCAGCTCGTACAGGCGCTCCTTGGTGACGGCATGGCCCGGCTGCACCAGCAGGGCATGCATCAGCGCGAGTTCGCGGGGGGTGAGTTCCATGACCTCTCCATTGCGGTACAGCGCGCCGCTGTGCTTGTCGTACCGGATGGCCCCGATCTGCACTGCAGGGCCTGCGGCGGGCGACGCATCTGCGCTGCGCCGCAGCAGCGCGCGCAGCCTGGCTTCCAGTTCGTCCAGATCGAACGGTTTGGGCAGGTAGTCGTCGGCACCGGCATTCAGGCCCAGCACGCGGTCGCCCACGGTGCCGCGTGCGGTGAGGATCAGCACGGGCGTGCGCAGCCCGCAGGCACGCGCCTGTTGCAGCACCTGCAGGCCGTCGAGCCCGGGCAGGGTGAGGTCCAGGATGATGGCGTCGGGCTGCAGGGCGGCCCATTGGGTGAGGGCCGCGCGCCCGTCGCCCACGGCGGTGACCTGCATGCCACGGCGCGTGAGGGCGCGGTGCAGCGTGGCCTGCATGGTGGGGTCGTCTTCGACAAGAAGCAGTTGCATGCGCGGCACCATAGCACCGACCGCGCAGGGCCCCGGCATCAGTGTTTTCCCTGAGCCTGCGGACAGCCGTTTGACAGGCAGCGCGCGCATCATCAGGCAGTTCGCCAACCTTACAAGGAGACACCGATGCGTCGCGATACCTTTCTGAAATCATTGGCCTCTCTGGCTGCGGCGGGTGTGTTGCCCGTCTCGGCCCAGACGGCATCCGCCTTCAAGATGATGATTCCCGCCAACCCCGGTGGTGGCTGGGATTCCACCGGCCGCGCGCTGGGCAAGGCGATGCAGGAAGCGGGTGCTGCATCGTCGGTGTCCCATGACAACAAGGGCGGCGCCGCCGGTGCGATCGGGCTGGCGCAGTTCGTCAATGCCAGCAAGGGCGATCCGCACGCCCTGATGGTGATGGGCGCGGTGATGCTGGGCGGCATCATCACCGGCAAGCCCCCGGTGGGCCTGGACAAGGTCACGCCCCTGGCGCGCCTGACGAGTGAATACAACGTGTTCGTGCTGCCTGCCAATTCGCCCTTCAAGACCATGAAGGACGTGATTGACCAGCTCAAGAAAGACCCCGGCAGCGTGAAGTGGGGCGGCGGCTCGCGTGGATCTACCGAGCATATTGCTGCGGCCATGATCGCCCGTGAAGTGGGCGTGGACCCTGCCAAGATCAACTACGTCGCATTCCGTGGGGGCGGCGAGGCCACCGCTGCCATCCTGGGCGGCAACGTCACCGTGGGCGGCAGCGGCTACAGCGAGTTTGCCGAATACATTGCGGCCGGCAAGATGCGGCCAGTGGGCGTGACCTCGGGCACCCGCCTCAAGGGCGTGAATGTGCCCACGCTCAAGGAGCAGGGCATCAACGTGGAGATCGGCAACTGGCGCGGCGTGTATGGTGCCCCCGGCATCACGGCCGAGCAGCGCAAGGCACTGATCGATGCGCTGGCCAAGACCTTCAAGCACAAGGTCTGGCAGGACGCGATGGCAAAGAACGGCTGGACCCCTGCCTGGATGGCGGGGGATGAATTCGCCAATTTCGTGGATGCCGAGTTCGCCAGCATGCGCGCCACCATGGCCAAGTCCGGAATGATCTGATCGGCGCCACAGTCGCTTTTCTGCCCCCCGCTTGCGGCGGGTGGCTGGGCTGCCGTGGAAGAAAAAACATGACACAACAACATTCATCGCGCTCCAGGCCCTTGCAGACCCTGGTGGGAGCGGGGCTGGTGGTGCTGGCGCTGTGCCTGGCCTGGGGGGCCAGCTCGGTCAGTTCCGAGGCGGGCTATGGCGGCGTGGGACCCAATTTCTTTCCCTGGGTGGTCAGCATCGCCTTGCTGGTTTGCGGCGTGCTCTGCGTGGCGCACGCGCTGACCGGCGGGTTCCGCGATCTGGAAGAGGGCTCGGGCGACGAGCGTGCCCACTGGAAGGGCTTCCTATGGGTGTCGGCCGGGCTGCTGCTCAATGCCCTGCTCATCACCACGTTGGGTTTCATCCTGAGCTGCGCGCTGTGCTTTGTGCTGTCGGTGCGGGGCTTCAAGAGTTCGGAAGACCAGCTCGACCTGCGCCTGCAGGCATGGATCAAGGATTCCTTCATCGGCTTCGCAGTGGCGGCGCCGGTGTACTGGATGTTCACGCAACTGCTGGCCATCAACCTGCCCGGCCTGACCAACACGGGGTGGCTGTGAAATGGAAACGTTAAACCATCTGATGCAGGGTTTTGCCACCGCTGCTACTCCCATCAACCTGCTGTGGGCCTTTGTGGGCTGCATCATTGGCACCGCCGTGGGCGTGCTGCCCGGCATCGGCCCGGCCGTGGCGGTGGCCATGCTGCTGCCCATCACGGTCAAGGTCGAGGCCACGGCCTCGATGATCTTCTTTGCCGGCATCTACTACGGCGCCATGTATGGCGGCTCCACCACCTCCATCCTGCTCAACACGCCCGGTGAGGCGGGCTCCATGGTCACTGCCATGGAAGGCAACAAGATGGCCAAGAGCGGGCGCGCCGGTGCGGCGCTGGCCACGGCGGCGATCGGTTCGTTTGTGGCGGGCACCATTGCCACGGTGCTGGTCACGTTCTTCGCGCCCCTGGTGGCCGAATACGCGGTACGCCTGGGACCGCCGGAATATTTCATGCTGATGGTGCTGGCCTTCACCACCGTGAGCGCGGTGCTGGGCAAGAGCACGCTGCGCGGCATGGTGGCCCTGTTTGTCGGCCTGGCCATGGGGCTGATCGGCATCGACCAGATCACGGGCCAGGCCCGCTACACCGGTGGTGTGCCCGAGCTGATGGACGGCATCGAAGTGGTGCTGATCGCCGTGGGCCTGTTTGCCGTGGGCGAAGCCCTGTACAACGTGATGTACGAAGGCCGCGTCGACGAAACCCAGAACCGCCTGACCAGCACGCACATGACCAGGCAGGAGTGGAAGCGTTCCTGGCCCGCCTGGCTGCGTGCCACGGCCATCGGTTTCCCGTTTGGCACCGTGCCGGCGGGCGGTAGCGAGATCCCGACCTTTCTGAGCTATGCCGCGGAAAAGAAGCTGAGCAAGAACCCCGAGGAGTTCGGCACCACCGGCGCCATCGAGGGCGTGGCGGGCCCCGAGGCGGCCAACAACGCGGCCATCACGGCCACGCTGATTCCGCTGCTCACGCTGGGCATTCCCACATCCAACACCACGGCCATCCTGCTGGGCGCGTTCCAGAACTACGGCATCCAGCCTGGCCCGCAGCTGTTCGACACCAACGGCGCGCTGGTGTGGGCGCTGATCGCGTCGATGTACATCGGCAACGTCATGCTGCTGATTTTGAACCTGCCCCTGGTGGGCTTGTGGGTGAAGCTGCTGAACATTCCCAAGTCGTACCTGTATGCGGGCATTCTGGTGTTCTCCACGCTGGGGGTGTATGGCATGCGCCAGAGCGCGTTCGACCTGGTGCTGCTGTATGCGATTGGCCTCTTGGGCGTGGTGATGCGTCGCTTTGACTTTCCGGCCGCTCCGGTGGTGGTGGGCATGATCCTGGGCCCCCTGGCCGAGGCGCAGATGCGCAATGCGGTGTCGATTGGCGAAGGCAAGTGGACGATCTTCCTGGAACGCCCGGGCTCGCTGACGCTGATCGTCATCGTGCTGGCCGTGCTCATCGTGCCGCGCCTGCTGCGCCGCTGGGCGGCGCGCAAGCTGGCGCTGGCCTGAATGCCCCGCAGAAAATTTTTTGCATCCAATCGGGTTTTGGTCCTTTTTTTGAAAGCACCTTTTGCTATTGAATGAATAGCATTTGCACGCCCGGAACCTGGCGTTGGGCGGGGTCGGGGCGCGCTACCATCTGGCCCATGCCTTTGCTCAACGAAGAAGCCCCCGCACTGCCACTCGATGCCCAGGGCATTCTGGAACTGGCGGCGCGTTCCATGTTCCAGCTGTTCTCCAGCGTCAGCCAGGGCATGTTCCTGGTGGACCGCAGCGGGCGCATCGTCTGGGTGAACGAGGGCTACCGGCGCTTTCTGCCCGATCTGGGGTTTTCCTCGGTGGACCAGTTCGTGGGCCGCACGGTGGAGGAGGTGATCCCCAACACCCAGATGCGCCGTGTGCTCGAAACCGGCCAGCCGGTGCTGATCGACCTGCTCACCAACAAGGCGGGTACCTTTGTGGTCAGCCGCATTCCCTTGCGCGACGAGGCCGAGCGGGTGATCGGCGCCATCGGCATCGTGTTGTTCGACCACCCCGAAACCACGCTGCAACCCCTGATCGGCAAGTTTGCCCTGCTGCAGCGCGACCTTGACGATGCGCGCCGCGAGCTGGCCAGCCAGCGCAGCCGCTCGCTGGTCGTTGCGGGCGATGGCGAGCGGCGCGCCAAATACACCTTTGCCAGCTTTGTCGGGTCGAGCCCCGCGGCGTCCGAGGTCAAGCGCCAGGCGCGCCGTGCCGCGCAGTCGTCCAGCCCGGTACTGCTGCTGGGCGAAACCGGCACTGGCAAGGAGCTGCTGGCGCATGCCATCCATGCGGCATCGAGCCGCGCCAGTGGCCCCTTTGTCAGCGTGAACATTGCCGCCGTGCCCGATACGCTGCTCGAAGCCGAGTTCTTTGGCGTGGCGCCCGGGGCCTACACCGGCGCCG
>DAOPUP010000223.1:0-4642 GCA_035350655.1 Acidovorax sp.
AGCGTGGTGGGGCGCGTGATGCCCTTGAACTGCATGTGCTCGATCAGCGCCTTGATGGGCGCAAATCCCGTGCCCGATGCCAGCAGCACGATGGGCTTGGCCGAGTCTTCGCGCAGAAAAAAGCTGCCAAACGGGCCTTCGACACGCAGGATTTCCTTTTCCTTCAGGGCACCGAACACATGGTCGGTGAATTGGCCGCCGGGCATGTGGCGGATATGCAGTTCCACGCCCGGGGCCGCAGCCAGTGTGTGGGGTGCGTTGGCCATCGAATAGGCCCGGCGCGCGCCGTCACGCAGGATGAACTCGATGTACTGCCCTGCGTGGTAGTGGAAGGGGGTGGTCGCCGGCAGCTGCAGGTGCACTTGCATCACGTCGGGCGATTTTTTCTCGAAGGCGGCAACGCGCACGGGCATCTTCTTGACGGGGAAGGCGCTTTCGTCAGTGACCTGGCGCGATTCGAGCACCACATCGGTCAGCGCATGGGCGCAGCAGGTCAGCACGAAGCCGGCCGTTTCCTCGTCGGCCGAGAGGGCTTTGGCCTGGTGCTCGCCATGGCGCACGGCGCCGCTGAGCTTCTTGCATTTGCACGATCCGCAGGCACCGTCCTTGCAGCCATAGGGCAGGCCCACGCCGCTGCGGATAGCGGCCGCCAGGATGGATTCGTCTGCGTTGCTGCTGAATGCGCGGCCGCTGGGTTGCACGGTGATCTGGAATGCTGCGGTGGCAGTCTCGGCGCTGGTCATGTTGTGGGTATCCTTGGACGATTCTTCAAGCTGTCTTCATGCGAATGCTCCCGATTTTGCCCTCAGAACCTGATCGTCCTCTTAACGGCGCAAAGGCCGCGCCGTTGGGCTGCTGCGCACCCGTGCCAGCGGGTGCGCAGGGCCCGTTCATGGCAGGCGGCTGCACGAGCGCAGCGCCGAACCGCTTCAAGCCAGCGCGCAGCGCGGAGGTGCCCCAATGAGCACCGTGGCGCTCGCCAGTGCGCTGGGCGCGCTGCCCTCCCGTTTTCGCCGCGAGCGTCTGCTGATCGTGGGCTATGGCGATGTGGGCCAGCGCGTGGCGCGCAGCCTGCTCGCCGGCCCGGGGGCGCGGCGCCTGCGCGTGTTGGCGCTCACCTCCCAGGCCGGGCGCGTGGGCGGTCTGCGCGCCCAGGGGGTGACGCCGCTGGTGGGCAACCTGGACCGGGCGGCCACGCTGCGCCGCCTGTCGGGCCTGGCCACCCGGGTGCTGCACCTGGCGCCCCCGCCGGGCGAGGGCGGCGGCGGCAGCGCCTGGTGGCGCGACCCGCGCACCGTGGCCCTGGCCCGGGCCCTGCGGCTGCGCAGCCTGCCGGTGTCAGCGGTGTATGCCTCGACCAGCGGTGTGTATGGCGACTGTGCCGGCGCCCGGGTGCCTGAGACCCGCGCCGTGGCGCCCAGCACGCCCCGCGCCCAGCGCCGCGTGGATGCCGAACGTGCCTGGCGCCATCTGGGGCGTTCTGGCGTGCGCGCCAGCATCCTGCGCATTCCGGGCATTTATGCCCCGGATCGCGAGGGCGGAACACCCGAGGCAAGGCTGCGCAAGGGCACGCCCGTGCTCACGGCGCAAGACGATGTGTACACCAACCATATCCATGCAGACGACCTGGCGCGTGCCTGCCTGGCCGCGTTGTGGCGTGGCCGGCCCCAACGGGTTTACAACGCCAGCGACAGCGGCGAGCTGAAGATGGGCGATTATTTCGATCTGGCCGCCGACCTGTATGGCCTGCCGCGCCCGCCCCGGGTGCCGCGCAGCACGGCGCAGGATGCGCTGCCGGTGATGCTGCTGAGCTTCATGAGCGAATCGCGCCGGCTCGACAACCAGCGCCTGCTCGGCGAGCTGGGTCTGCGGCTGCGTTATCCCACCGTGGCAACCGGCTTGCGCGCCTGATCCACCACCAGCGCGCTTTCAACGCGGGTAGCTGTTGCCTTCGCTGTCGTAGCAGCGAAACACATTGCAATGCGTGAACTTGCGCGGTGGCGCTGGCGGCGCGGGCCGGGTGTAGATGGGGTGGCGTGGTGGAACCAGCAGCACCGAAGGGGCCGCTTCCCGCCTGGCCGCGCGGGATTTTTCCAGATCGGCATACGCTGCGGGGCCCAGGCAATCGAGGTCGACCTGGCGCTGTGCGGTCTCCACCCGCAGGTTCTGGTCATAGCTGCCGCTGGTGCTGCTGAGGACGACATCGAGGTTGCGCCGCGATCTCGCGCATTCGGCCGAGCGCGCATAGTCCTCGCCACGGGGGGGCGAGCGTGCGGCGCGTGCCGCCAGCTCGCGCTCATGCCTTGCGTCGCGGTCGGCTTCGATTTGCCGGGCGGCTGCTTCGGCCTGCAGTTGCTCTTGCTTGCGCGCCTGCGCCTGGTGGGCCTGTTCGCGCTCCTGTTGGATTTCCTGCGGGGTCTTGCGGGGCTCGATCTCGCGCACCGATGCAGCGCCCGTGCAAGCGCCGTCGGTATAGGTCACCTGCCCGGTACGCGCATCGGTGCAGCGCAGCACTTGGCCCTGCGCGGCGAGGCAGCACAGCGCCGCAGCGGCGGCAAGGCAGTGGCGCAGGCAGGTCATGGTGGGTCTGGCTCAACCGCCCTGGCCGCGTTGGCCATCGTTTCTCCAGCGCGGCTGGTCTGGCCGCGTGCCGTCATTGCGCTGGCGGCTTTCGTCTTCGCGGCGCTGGCGCTCTTCGCTTCTGCTGCGGGGCGGTTCCGTGCGCTCGGGCCGCGTGCCGTCGTTGCGCTGGCGGGCTTCGTCCTCGCGGCGCTGGCGCTGGTCTTGGTCACGGTGGGCCTGATCCCGCTGCATCTGATCGCGGCGCGCCTGATCGCGTTCGCGGTCCCGGCGGGCTTCCTGTTCGCGGCGAGCCTCCTGGGTCTGGCGGGCTTCGCGCTCACGCAGTGTTTCGCGTTCCCGCTGTGCCTCGCGTTCGCGCTGGGCACGCTCGCGCTCACGCCAGGCATTGCGGTCGTCGTACCCGCGTCCGTAGTAGCCGGGGGGCGGTGCCACCGGGTAGCCGTACGCGGGGGGCGGGCTGCCGTAGATGTAGGCGGGTTGTTCATATACGCCGTAGCCAGAAGGCTGGGGCGTGTAGTAAGGGTCGCCAGGCACCACGGCGCAGCCCGTGACGAGCGCAGCGAGCGCAGCAGAGGAGGCAATGCGGGCGAAAAGGTGGGTCATGGGGGTCAGACTCTGGCGTTGCAGCAGGCGTTCCACCTTCTGCGTAAAGCCCGTGAAAAGCGCCCCGGCGGGGCGTTACAACTTCGCGGGCCTGCCACCTTCATTAGACGCCTGACGGGGCCCTTTGGTTGACCTGGCCTCGCAGACGCTATCGGTACCAGGGCGCCGGCTGCGGTGGGGCCTGCGGCTACGTGGGCAGTACGCGCCGGATGGCGTTGGCCAGGTCTTCTGCAACGAACTTGGCCACATAGCCATCTGCGCCGACGCTGCGCACATGGTCTTCGTTGGCCGAGCCTGAGAGCGACGAGTGGATGATCACGGGCAGCCCCTGGAAGCGGGCATCCTGCTTGATGTTGCGCGTCAGCGTGAAACCGTCCATCTCGGGCATTTCCAGGTCGGTCAGCACCAGTGCCACCTTGTCACGCACAGATTTGCCTTCGGCGGCGGCCTGGATAGCCAGCGTATTCAGCCGGTCCCAGGCTTCCTGTCCCGACTTGACCATTTCGTAGGGGGCATGCAGTAGCTGCAACTCCTGCTCGATGAGCGAGCGGGCCACAAAGGAGTCGTCGGCCGCAAGAATGATGGTGCCGGGCTTCATCGTGAGCCGGGGGCCCACCTTCTGGGCGTCGACCTGGTTGCCCTCGGGTGGCGACACCAACTGCAAGATGGCCTCGACATCCAGCACCTGCGCCAGGCGCGAGCCGTCGGTGTTGCCGTCCAGGCGCGCAATGCTGGTCACCAGCTTGCCGGCGGCGCCGCTGGACTCGGCGGACAGCACCTGTTTCCAGTCGAGCCGCACGATGTCTTCCACCGACTCCACGGCAAACGCCTGGGTGGTGCGCGCATATTCGGTCACCAGCATGATGTTCAGGCCGGTGGTGGGCTTGCAGCCCACGATGGCCGGCAGGTCCAGCACCGGAATGATCTGCCCGCGCAGATTGACCACGCCCAGCGAATATGCCGTGGCACCCGCGATGGGGGTGATGCTGGGCATGGCCACGATTTCGCGGATCTTGAAAACGTTGATGCCAAACAGCTCGGATTTGCCCAGCGCGCTGTCGGTGCCCAGGCGAAAAAGCAGGAGTTCAAACTGGTTGGTGCCGGTGAGGTTGGTGCGCTCGTCGATATCTTGCTGCATGGCTTTCATGGAAATGTCCTTCGCGCGGATACGCGCACTTACAAATTGTAGGAGCAGAAGCTCCCTGGCAGTGGGAAATGTCGGCCCGCGCGATGAGAGCCTGCCGTGGCGGCGGCCAACACGCTGCACTGTGCCGCAGCCATGCATGGCTGCGGGCGGGGGGCGCGCCAAACTGCCGTATGCTCTGCGCCTTTTTCCCGATCTGCCGCAGCGCCCATGACCGATACCCCCGACACGCCCAGCCCTGTTCAAGAACCCCGTTTGTGGAGCGACGGGCGCTGGACGGCGCGGGTCATCAAGAACGAAGACGACGATGGC
>DAOPUP010000224.1:0-4625 GCA_035350655.1 Acidovorax sp.
CAGCCAGGCGTGCGCCCTGGCGTGAGTGCGCCGAACCGCTTTTACATGTATGGCGTGGTGGCGCGCCTGGCCATGCTGGCCGCCAGCTACGAGCTGGAAGCCACCAATCCCGACGCAGAGATCTACGACTGACCGGTTTGATTCTCCTGCCACGCCCTGAGCACGGAGGCCAGAGGGTAGTTGCTGCACTGCAACAGGCTCTCTGGCGCAACGGCGCGAACCAGGGGGCAGGGGCACAATAGCGTTCCCAAAAGTTACGGAACCCTGTCTTGCCCAGTGCAGCGGGGGGTGTCAGTGCAAAGCTCCAAATCATCGCTCGCAGCGCTCACGCTGGGCGCCATCGGTGTTGTCTATGGCGATATCGGCACCAGCGTGCTGTACGCGGTCAAGGAGGTGTTTGGCTCGGGCCACGTGCCGTTCACGCCAGACAATATCTACGGCATCCTGTCCATTTTCTTCTGGACCCTCACGGTCATCGTCTCCCTCAAATACGTGGTGCTGGTACTGCGCGCCGACAACAATGGCGAGGGCGGGCTCATTGCCATGCTGGCGCTGGCCTCGCAGGCGGTGAAAGACAAGCCCCGCCTGCGCAAGTGGCTGCTGGCGGTGGGCATCTTCGGCACCTCGCTGTTTTATGGCGATGGCGTCATCACCCCGGCCATTTCGGTGCTTTCTGCGGTGGAGGGACTGGAGGTGGTCTCGCCCCACTTCAAGCAGTATGTGATTCCGCTCACGCTGGTGGTGCTGTTTTGCCTGTTTGCCGTGCAAAAGCGGGGCACGGGCGGCATCGGCAAATTCTTCGGTCCCGTCACGCTCATCTGGTTTGCGACGATTGCCGTGCTGGGCGTGTCGCACATCGTCACCCACCCTGAAATCCTCTGGGCCATGAGCCCGCACCACGCGCTGGGGTTCATGTGGGCCCATCCGGGCATCAGCTTCATCATCCTGGGCGCCGTGGTGCTGTGCGTGACCGGGGCCGAGGCGCTGTATGCCGACCTGGGGCATTTCGGCAAGCGCCCCATCCGCCTGGCCTGGTTTGGCGTGGCCATGCCCGCGCTGACACTCAACTATTTCGGCCAGGGCGCCTTGCTGCTGGCCGAGCCCGAGGCGGTGAAGAACCCGTTCTTCATGATGGCGCCCGATTGGGCCCTGGTGCCGCTGGTGGTCTTGGCAACAATGGCCACGGTCATTGCCTCGCAGGCGCTCATCACGGGTGCCTTCAGCGTCACCAAGCAGGTGATCCAGCTCGGTTATCTGCCGCGCCTGAATATCCTGCACACCAGCGTGCGGGATACAGGACAAATCTACATACCGCTGGTCAACTGGGGGCTGTTCGTGGCCATCGTGCTGGCAGTGGTGATGTTCCGCTCGTCCAGCAACCTGGCCGCCGCCTATGGCATCGCCGTCACGCTGGACATGCTGATCACCACCACCTTGACGTTCTTTGTCATCCGCTATGGCTGGGGCTATCCGCTGGCGCTGTGCATTGCGGCCACCGGCTGTTTCTTTGCGGTGGACCTGGCCTTCTTCGCCTCCAATCTGCTCAAGCTGTTCCAGGGTGGATGGTTCCCGCTCATGATTGGTGGTGGCGTGTTCGTGCTGATGATGACCTGGAAGGAAGGGCGTCGCCTGCTCAATGACAAGCTGCGTGCCGATGCCATCGACCTCAAGGACTTCCTGGAATCGGTGTTCGTGAGCCCCCCCACGCGCGTGGATGGCACGGCAGTGTTCCTGACGGCCGAGCCGGGCGCCGTGCCCAATGCCATGCTGCACAACCTCAAGCACAACAAGGTGCTGCACCGCCAGAACCTGTTTGTCACCGTGCGCAACCACGAAGTGCCCTGGATCGGGCTGGACCAGCGCCTGAAGGTGCAGCCCCTGGGGCACGATTGCTGGCAGGTGGTGGTGCATTACGGGTTCAAGGACGATCCCGACATACCCAGCGCCTTGCACCAGTTGCGGGGGCAGGGTTGCGATCTGGAACCCATGACGACCAGCTACTTTCTCTCGCGCGACACCATCATCCCCACCATCGGCAGCGGCATGGCACCTTGGCGCGAAAAGCTGTTTGCCCAGATGCACCACAACGCCAGTGGCGCCGCCGACTTCCTGCATCTGCCCAGCAATGCCGTGGTGGAGCTGGGCTCCAAAATTGAAATCTAGCCAATTTATGGTGTTTTATGCTGCTAGCCCTTATTGCATAGGCGCTAGAAGCTATTGAATTCATAGTGTTTGGTTCGCGCATGGGGTGTGGCACGCGGATGGGTCTACCCGGATGCGGTGCCAGAATGTGCTCCATGCCATTCTTCAAAGACGTGAGTCTGTCGGCCGTGACGGCTGGCTTGGTCGCCGTGCTGGTGGGGTTCACGAGTTCCGTGGCCATCGTTTTCCAGGCGGCACAGGCCTTTGGGGCCACGCCCGCGCAGATCACCTCGTGGATGTGGGCGCTCGGACTGGGCATGGGCCTGTGCACCCTGGTGCCATCGCTGTTGCTGCGCCAGCCCGTGATGGTGGCCTGGTCCACGCCGGGCGCGGCTGTGCTGGCCACCGCCGGGCTGGCCGGGGGCTTCAGCATGGCTGAGGCAGTGGGCGCCTTCATGGTGTGCGCTGCGCTGATCACGCTGGCAGGCGTCACGGGCTGGTTCGAGCGTGCCATGAACCGCATTCCCCTGGAGATCGCCGCCGCGCTGCTGGCGGGGGTGCTGGCGCGTTTTGGCATGCAGGCCTTCGCTGCGGCGCAAACGGCCTTGCCCCTGGTCTTGCTGATGCTGGGGGCGTATCTGGTGGCGCGCCGGCTGTTGCCACGCTATGCCGTGGTCGTCACGCTGGCGCTGGCCATCGCTTTTGTCGTACTGCGCGGCGAGATGTCCTGGTCGGCCATCCGCTTCGAGCTGGCCATGCCCGTGTTCACGGCGCCGCAGTTCACCTTCTCCGCCGCTGTCAGCCTGGCCCTGCCGCTGTTTGTCGTGACCATGGCGTCGCAAAACCTGCCGGGCGTGGCGGTGATCCGCGCCACGGGTTACGACCTGCCCGTGTCTCGCCTCATCACCATGACGGGGCTTGCGACCCTGGTGCTGGCGCCTTTTGGCGGCTATGCGCTGAACCTCAGTGCGATCACGGCCGCCATTTGCATGGGGCCTGAGGCCCACCCGGACCGCAGCAAGCGCTACATGGCCGCAGTGTGCTGTGGCTTGCTCTATGTGGCGGTCGGTATCTTCGGCGCGGTGGTCGCGGGCCTGTTGACCGCGTTTCCCCAGGAGCTCGTGGTGGTCATCGCAGGCCTTGCGCTGCTGGGCACCATCGGCAACAACCTGGCCGGCGCGTTGCACGAAGAGCGCCACCGCGAGGCGGCCCTGATCACTTTCCTGGTCACCCTCAGTGGCGTGGTGGTGGCGGGTGTGGGTTCTGCCTTCTGGGGAGTGGTCGCCGGCAGCCTGGCGCTATTTGTGCAACAGTACAGGCGTTCCCGTGCCGGGCATGTCTGACCAGGTCAGATGCATGTTGGTGCGGCCATGCCCTTGGGCTACCGCTTGTTTCGCCATGCCGCTTTTTCTGGCATGGCCGCATTTTTCTGAGAGACCATGAAATTCCTGTTCGTTGCTGATCCGCTGGAAAGCTTCAAGATCTATAAAGACACCACCTTTGCCATGATGCGTGAAGCGCAGCGGCGCGGGCACCAGCTGGCGGCCTGCCTGCCGCAGGATCTGGTGTGGCAGCGCGGTAGCCAGGTGGTGGCGCGGGTACGCGACATTGTCCTGACGGGCGATTCCACCGACTGGTTTCAGGCCGAACCCTTGCGCACTGCCGCGCTCACGACGTTTGATGCCGTGCTCATGCGCAAGGATCCGCCCTTTGACAGCGAATACTTCTATGCAACCCACCTGCTTGAACAAGCCGAACGGGAGGGGGCGCGCGTATTTAATAAGCCGCGCGCCCTGCGCGATCACCCGGAAAAGCTGGCCATCATGGAGTTTCCGCAGTTCATCGGCCCCACGCTGGTGACGCGCGATCCGCAGGATATTCAGCGCTTTCATGCGGAACACCAGGACATCATTCTCAAACCGCTCGATGGCATGGGGGGCATGGGCATTTTCCGGGTCGGCCCGGATGGCCTGAATCTGGGCAGCATCACCGAAACGCTCAACCGCCACGGCGCACAAAGCGTGATGGTGCAGAAATTTCTTCCGGAGATTGCGCAAGGTGACAAGCGCGTCCTCATCATCGGCGGCAAGCCTGTGCCGTATTGCCTGGCACGCATCCCCCAAGGCAGTGAAGTCCGTGGAAATCTTGCGGCCGGGGGCAAAGGGGTGGCGCGGCCACTGTCTGCACGCGATTGGGAGATTGCCCAGGCGCTGGGCCCTGTTCTGCAAAGCCGTGGGCTGCTGCTGGCGGGCGTGGACGTTATCGGAAAGTGCGTCACTGAAATCAATGTGACCAGCCCCACCTGCTTCCAGGAGATTTTTGATCAAACCGGCTGCGATGTGGCCCGCCTGTTTGTAGACGCTTTGGAAGCCGTGGTTTGTTCTCGCACCTGAAAGGTGCAGGATTTTCCGATTGATCGGCACTCCCCTGCATTCGCGTGCTATAGTCGAGGGCTTCGCTACTGATGGCGGCCTTCTTGGGCG
>DAOPUP010000225.1:0-4615 GCA_035350655.1 Acidovorax sp.
GACACACAGGAGAGGTGGCAGAGTGGTCGAATGTACCTGACTCGAAATCAGGCGTGGTAGCAATATCACCGTGGGTTCGAATCCCACCCTCTCCGCCAAACGCAAAAAACCTTTGTAATTCATTGATTTACAAGGGTTTTTTCTTTTCTTGGTTGTAGTATGGGACACGCGGACACGCCACGCATCAAGCCACTGCGTTTGGCGGCAGCGGCCGCGAACTTTCGCGGGGGCATGCGTCAAATGCCGGGGCAGCCCGGGCGGGAGGGTTCCGCCAGGCGTGACACCATGGGCGACGAGGCTGGAGGCGCGTTTTGCGACCTTCCCGGCACAGGGATGGCTGAACCCCTGGTGGGCACCGATGTCATGTTGGGAGGTCAAGCCATGCGCTGTCAGCACTCAGGCCGCCCGCCGCGGATCCGCATGCCGGGTGCGGTGGCAGGAGCACCTCCTGTGCTGATTCAGTGCGCTTGATGCCCCGCTTGCGTGAATCAGGCCTGGGGAATGATGCGCGAAGCTCGAAGCACGGCCTGTGTGCGGCGCAGTCCGCGCAATACGGTTTCCAGGTGGGCCTGGTCCCGCACGGCGACCACGAAGCGCAGGTCGGTCGTGTCGAGTGCACCCTCGTCATCCATATCCACGTGGGTGATATCGGCTTCCGCGTTGGCCAGTTCTGCGGCCACGCGTGCGAGAACCCCTTTGCCGTTGCTTACGGTGACCACTACCCCGGTTTCGAACAGGCGGGAGGGTTCATCCGACCAGTCCACTGCGATGAAGCGCTCGCTGTCCTTGTGCTGCAGGCGCTTGGCCACACTGCAATGCGCGTTGTGAACCACCAGGCCTTCGCCACGGCCCAGGTAGCCGACGATGGCGTCGCCGGGTACCGGTCTGCAGCAGTGTGCGTATTGGACCGAAGCGTTTTCGCTGCCATCGAGCGTTACCGCGCCCTGGGACAGGGTTTCATGGGAGGTATAGCGTTCCCGGGTCATGAGCAATGCGTCGGGCCGGTGCCCATGCTCAGACATCAGCACCATGAGCCGCTTGGCCACGATGCTGGCGATGCGCTTGCCCAGGCCCAGGTCTGTCATCAGCTCGCTGCGGGTGCGATTGCCCGTGAACCGCAGCAACTTGTCCCACATGGGCTGGGTTTCTGCATCCACCGGCGGGAGGCTGACCAAGCCCTCGGCACGCAGGGCTTGCGCCAGCAGCTTTTCACCCAGGCCTTCTGATTCCGTTTGGGCCAGGGTTTTGAGGTAGTGGCGGATCTTGGAGCGTGCCCGGCCTGTGCGCACGAAGCCCAGCCATGCTGGATTGGGCGTGGAGACCGGGGCAGTGATGATTTCCACCACATCGCCATTTTTCAGCTCGGTGCGCAGTGGGACCAGTTCGTTATTGATCTTGCCCGCGGTGGTGCGGTCGCCCACATTGCTGTGGATGGAGTAAGCAAAATCGACCACGGTGGCCCCACGCGGCATCGCCATGATCTGGCTTTTGGGCGTGAAGACATACACAGCATCCGGGAACAGGTCGATCTTGACATGGTCCCAGAATTCAGCCGCATCACGGGTTTCGTTTTGGATATCCAGCAGGGATTGCAGCCATTTGGTGCCCAGGCGCTGGGCCGAGTTGCCTTCGCTGTCTTGGGCCTTGTAGAGCCAGTGGGCCGCAACGCCAGCCTCGGCAATCACATGCATTTCATCGGTACGCATCTGGAACTCGATGTTCACGCCCGAGGGGCCTACCAGGGTGGTGTGCAGTGACTGGTACCCATTGAGTTTGGGGATGGCAATATGGTCCTTGAACTTTCCGGGCACCGGCTTGTACATTTGGTGCAGGATGCCCAAGGCGGTGTAGCAGTCCGTGATGCTGGGAACAATGACCCGAAAACCATAGATGTCCGTCACCTGTGCAAAACTCAGATGTTTGAGGTTCATCTTCTGATAGATGGCGTACAGAGTTTTCTCGCGACCGGCCAGACGAACCGGCATGCCGATGCGGGAAAACGCCGCATCCACCTCCGCCTGCACCTTCTGGACCAGATCACGGCGCCGGTTGCGCGATTTGTTGATCGCCTTGGAGAGGGTGCGATAACGCCACGGATGCAGATGCCGGAAGGAGAGATCCTGCAGTTCGCGATACGTCTGGTTCAAGCCCAGCCGGTGAGCGATCGGCGCATAGATCTCCAGCGTTTCAGAGGAGATGCGTCCCCATTTGCTGCGTGGCATGTCAGACAGCGTGCGCATGTTGTGCGTGCGATCTGCCAGCTTGATGAGAATCACGCGAACGTCGCGTGCCATGGCCAGCAGCATCTTGCGAAACGACTCGGCCTGGTTTTCCTCGCGTGTATTGAACTGGAGTTTGTCGAGCTTGGTGAGTCCATCCACGAGATCGGCCACCGGGGCGCCAAAGCGGTCGATCAGGTCGGCCTTGGTCACGCCGCAATCTTCCATGGCATCGTGCAACAGTGCTGCCATCAACGCCTGGGCATCGAGTTTCCAGCTGGCGCATTGCGCCGCCACCGCGATCGGGTGCGTGATATAGGGTTCGCCGCTGTTGCGCAGCTGACCCAGGTGCGCCTCGTCGGCAAAGCGGTAGGCCTGCCGCACCAGCTCAATGCTGGCAGGATCCAGATAGCCAAGGTTGTCTGTCAGCGCGGCAAAGCTGGCTGCCGCCGCATTGGCCGCCGCCGCTGACGCACTGACCGTGCCTGCAACGGAGCCTTCGCCGGGTCGAATCTGCGTTGCAGAATGGGAGTTGAGCACCGCGTTCATGCCCTAAATGTAGCGCGGTCGTGCAGGGCAAACGCCGGGCGCAAAAAAAAGCACCGCTGTGCGGTGCTTTTTTTCGAGGGGCTTGTTGAAAAAATCAACCGGGAACCTTCTTGAGCATTTCCAGGCCAACCTTGCCTTCAGCGATTTCGCGCAGGGCCGTCACGGCAGGCTTATTGCGGCTTTCGATGCGCGGGGCGTGGCCCTGGCTCAGCATGCGGGCGCGGTAGGTGGCGGCCAGCACGAGCTGGAAACGATTGGGAATCTTTTCCAGGCAGTCTTCTACGGTGATGCGTGCCATCGGTTTTCTCCGGAAATCAGGTGATATTGAGCGACTGGAAGGTGTCAGCACGGGCGCGGCGCTGGGCGGCGTACTTGAGTCGCTGGGCGTGAACTACGGCTTTCAGGTCGAAAAGCGCGCGCTCAAACAACTCGTTGATTATAACGAAGTCGAATTTGTCCACCTGGGCCATTTCGGTGGCTGCGTTCTTGAGCCGTGTTTCGATCACTTCCTGCGAGTCTTCCCCCCGGCGCTCGAGCCGTGAGCGCAATTCTTCCCAGCTGGGGGGCAGGATGAAGACGAGGATAGCGTTGGCAAAGGCCTTCTTGACCTGGAGTGCCCCCTGAAAGTCGATTTCCAGAATCACATCCGAGCCCTGGGCGATGCGCTCTTCGATGGCTTTCTTGGAGGTGCCGTAGCGGTTGCCATGCACGAGTGCCCATTCCACAAAGGCATGGCCCTGGACCATGGCGTCGAATTCGGGCTCCGACGCAAAAAAATACTCGCGGCCATGCTTTTCCTGTCCACGCGGCGCGCGCGTGGTGTGCGAAATGGACGGGTGAACGTGGGAGTCGAGTTCGAGAAGGGCTTTGACCAGGCTGGATTTACCAGCGCCGCTGGGGGCCGCCACTACAAAGAGATTTCCAGGGTAATCCATGGTTGGTCTTGCTGGGTGCTATCAAAAATGGGTGTTACTCGATGTTTTGGACCTGCTCGCGCATCTGCTCGATCAGCACCTTCATGTCGACGCTGATGCGCGTGAGGTCCAGGGCCGCCGATTTGGAACCCAGGGTGTTGGCCTCGCGGTGCAGTTCCTGAATCAGGAAATCCAGGCGTTTACCGACCTCGCCGCCTTTTTGGAGCAGGCGCTCGATTTCATCCAGGTGCGAGTTCAGGCGCGTGATTTCTTCGGCCACGTCGATGCGGATGGCAAAGGCCGTTGCTTCGGTGAGTGCACGGTCGCGTGCTGCTTCCGGCAGGGTGGAGCCATCGGTCAAAGCCATGGCTTCTTTCCAGCGCTCCATGAAGCGCTGGCGCTGTTGCTCCACGAGCAGGGGCACCATGGGGCCAGCCTGCTGGGCCAGGCTGCGCAGCTGGCCGAGCCGTTCGTGCAGCATGTCGGCCAGGCGCTCGCCCTCGCGGGCGCGTGCCGCCAGCAATTGGGTGAGTGCCTGCTCTGCCAGTGGCGGTACGGCCGTGCTCCAGTCCTCGGGGCCTGCGCTGGCGTTGGCGTTGGCGCACAGGCGCAGGGCTTCGGCAACCGTGAGGGGGGCGGCCTGGGGGAGCCAGGCTTTGACGGAATCCTGCAGCGAGTTGATGCGTTGCAACAGGCGCGGCGCCGGATCCTGGAGGCCGTTGCTGTCGTCGCTCTCGATTGCGGCGCGCACTTCCACCTTGCCGCGCTTGAGCCGCGCGGTCAGCAGGCTGCGCAACACGGGCTCCAGAGCGCGCAGTTCGTCGGGCAGGCGGAACGACAGGTCCAGAAATCGGCTGTTGACCGAGCGGATTTCCAGGCCCAGCCGGCGGGCCTGGGGGGCGCGGGCGTCGGTTTCAGCGCCAGTGGCAGAGG